>NZ_JBYTCE010000007.1:0-270260 GCF_058789975.1 Paenibacillus sp. FW104-T2
GGGATGTAGCTCAGCTTGGTAGAGCACCTGGTTTGGGACCAGGGGGTCGCATGTTCAAATCGTGTCATCCCGATTTTTATGATTATGCGGGTGTAGTTCAATGGTAGAACTTTAGCCTTCCAAGCTAATAGCGTGGGTTCGATTCCCATCACCCGCTTACAGTAAGCCTCTTGCCTTGTGCAAGAGGTTTTTTTCATTTATTAATAATCTCATGTGTACTTCATCTTATATGAACAGCTCAGACTTGAATAACTTGCTCTCGCCGAATGATTTTGTTTAAATAGGTAGAAACAGAATTATCTTGGTTAAAAATGGTTCGGATCTAAAGGGGAGGAATCGTGTGAAAAGAGCTCTTGTTATTGGAGGACATGGAACGTTAGGAAAGGCGATTGTTGCCAAATTGAATAAGCTGTCTGTAGAAGTGGTTACAGCAGGTAGAAGCTCAGGTGATTATCAGGTCGATATGACTTCAACGGACAGCATTAAGGCTCTTTTTGAAACTGTGCAAAACATTGATTACGTCATTGTCGCTGCTGGGCAGACACATTATGCGAAACTGGAAGAGCTGACCCCTGAGAACAACATGATCAGTGTACAGAGCAAATTGCTGGGTCAGGTCAACATCGTGTTGATTGGACAACACTATATCAATGACAATGGGAGTTTCACACTGGTTAGTGGCATTATCAAGGATCATCCTATTGCACAAGGTGCTTCAAGTGCTATGGCCAACGGGGCAATCGATGCGTTTGCCAAAGCGGCAGCTTACGAAATGCCAAGAGGTATTCGTTTGAATTCGGTCAGCCCTAATTTGTTTGAAGAGTCGGCTGAGAAATATAGAGACTTTTTCATTGGTTTTAACCCGGTACCTGTGGAACGAGTGGCTAATACGTTTATTCAAAGTGCGCTGGGCATCGAAACGGCACAAACCTTTAAAGTATACTAAATATTCAGAATAGGATGATCAATTAATCATTGAATCGCCAGAAAGTTACTGCGGGCAGCATGTAGTTGATCTCCATAAAACTAAGCATGCTAAAATAGGATGATATATCTTAGGATACGCCCAAAGTAAAAATCACAAAGGACATTAACAGGATAAACCTGCTAATGTCCTTTTGGTTATATCTATGCTTTGTCATTCCAGACAATTAGTATCTTTCCAAAATCGTTTGAGTCTTTAAGCCATCGGCAGGTATAAGCCAGTTGTTGCTTTCCAACACTTGCAGCAGCTCGGTACGCAGGGCGGATACGGCTGCAGCATCTTCGGTTTTGAAAGAAACCTCTACAAGATTCTCGAAACCTGTACCATCTGCGTTACGAATAGGCCATACTTCAAACGACAGCTCTTGTCCATTCCATGTGCCTTCATAGCGTTGGAACGTTACAGGGCCATGAGCACGGGATTGTGAAAGCGTTTGTTTACCCCAGTTGGAAGAAGACCAGTTTTTCAGTTTGCCTGGCAGCTTGTCCAGCAGCATATCGAGCGCATCCTTCTCGGAAGGGAGCTGCACGCCTGTAGCTTTGGTATCCACCTTTTTGGTATTGGAGAAGCTCAGCGTTTGTTTACCATAACCCCAATCGATCTCAGCCTCATAGTTATCATCTGATGCATCAAATCCCTCTTGATTAGCCAAGGTCAGTGCAGCGTTAATGTCACCGTTAATTACGGGATAGCGCTTTTTGTAGGTCAATTCATAGTTGTTTTTGTCATCCTTCTTCCGGAAACGGACGTCCCATCCCGCTTGGTTCAGATTCAGCGCATTGGTGTCAAAGTACTCAGCGCTGATGTTTCTCGGTGTAGAATCCAGGGACAACGTCTGAATAACTTCACTGCGAGGTGTTCCATCCGAGTTCAATACCAGTTCCGGTTTAGCCAGAAACTTCACTTCGTAGGCAGGTACGGCATTGGCCGCCGCTGATGTCTGAGGTGCCTGGAACGCCAGACTACTCCCTAATGTGACGATACTCAGCATCAATGAGGTTGTTACCTTTTTCCACGTTTTCAAAACCAATCACTCCCTAGGCTGGATTAATGTACAGACCCACTTTAGCGCCCGAGTATATGAAAGTGATTAACGTTGGACGAGCATTGCGTTAACCCTGCATAGATTTGATGAATGGCGAACGAGAGTTTTTATGGGATCAAGCCAAGAAATGAAGGGGAGCCCGTGACTCCTTCCTGAAGAACTTCCTTGAACCGATTCATTTGAACAGAAGGGTGTCGATCCTTATTATGTACCGTGTATATATGCCTAGGGGCTTGTTCCCCGGGAATGGGCAGAACTTGAATCAAGCCATGCTGCTCCTCCCACTGTACGGCCATGCGCGACATGAATGAAATATGACCTCCGAGCAGAACTAGCTGCTTGATTGCCTCGAGTGAGTCCATCTCTACCGTACTTCGGAGCCGCACGGCATGCTGTTCCAACCATTGGTTGGTCAAACGCCGAGTACTCGACTCGTTCCCATGCAGGGCGAAGGGAATCTGAGAAATGTGGTCAGGCTCCAGCACTTCTCTACTAGCCAGAGCATGCTGAGGAGCACAGATTAATACCAGATCATCTGCGCATAGCGGATCGGCTTGAAGGATCGGACCAATAAACGGTTCAGAAGAGATTACTCCCAGATCAATCTGGTGCCGCATTAACATCTCGCGAATGACAGGCGATGGTTTGACCGATAACACAATACGAATACCGGGAAACTCCTGTGAGAATGTATTTAGCATCGGAGGCAGCAGATAGGTTGCAGGTACATAACTCGCCCCAATGTGAAGCGTGCCCCGGTAGAGGCTGTCGTATTCTTTGACTACCCGGCGGGCCTCCTGGGTCAGGGCATTGATCTTAACGGAATAATGAAGCAGGGCTTGTCCAGCCTCCGTTAGAAACGTCTTCCCGCTGCGCGATTCGAATAATCGCACTCCCATCTCTTCCTCCAGTGATTTCATATGAAACGTAACCGTGGGCTGCTTGATTCCCAGAATCTCTGCGACACTGGTCATGTGATGATGCTTGTCAATCAGCTCTACAATTTGCAGTTTAATGAGGTTCAACGAACTCACACTCCTCTCCCTTATACAGGGTCTCCATAATAGAAGATAATTTAATGCTTGTTTTCATAAACACGGAGAGTACAGGACCAATCTGAAAAAGCGAAGCTAAAAGCTTTCTGAAAGAAAGCTGCTTCGGAAGCATACGCTTCGCCTTGATCCCCTGATGTCTCCCTTAGAAAAGGGAATCAAGGAAATCCGGAGATAACAGCAAACAGCGATCGGAAGATGGTGCTGTTATCGATGTAACCAAATGAAAAATGGATTTGAATCACCTTATATAGATTTAATCTATGAACATCAACAGAATTCATCTAAAAAGTTAATTTCATTTTTACATTTCTAACATACAACTCGCGAGAGCGGGAGTTAGACTGAGTACAGTACAAGAAGACAGGCAGGGATGCTTATGAAAATGGAGATTTCAGGAATTCAAAAATCATTCAATCGCACGCCTGCACTATTGCCCACGGATCTAACGCTTCAGCATGGTCAGTTTACAACGCTGCTTGGTCCATCAGGCTGCGGCAAAACCACATTGCTGCGGATGCTTGCTGGACTGGAACAGCCGGATGCAGGAGAGATTGTTGCGGGTGATCATTGCATCTTCTCAGCTGCCAAGCGGATTGATGTACCCACCCATAAGCGTAATCTGGGCATGGTGTTTCAGGATTTTGCATTATGGCCGCATATGACGGTATATGAAAATGTGGCATTTGGCTTGAGGGCCGGAAAGCAGAAAACAAATTTACGGCAGAAGGTAACCGAAGCACTTGGCATGGTTCGCCTGCAAGGCATGGAAGATCGTTATCCTCATCAGCTGTCAGGTGGACAGCAGCAGCGGGTTGCTTTTGCCAGAGCGGTAGCCGTAAGACCTGGTGTAATTCTGTTCGATGAACCGCTTAGTGCACTCGATGCAGTACTGCGGGAAGAAATGCGGATTGAGATGATGTCTCTCGTTCGGGATATGGGGCTAACCGCACTATATGTCACTCACGATCAGGTTGAGGCGATGTCGATGTCGGATGAGATTGTGGTCATGGAGAAGGGGCGGATATTGCAAAAAGGTAGTCCCGAGACGATCTACTCATCGCCAAGCGATCCGTTTGTTGCTTCGTTTATCGGCAAATCCAACTGGCTGACACCGAATCAGTCCATGGTACGGCCGGAGCATGTGACCTGGAACAGGACAAGTCATGACGACCTGCGTTACCAGGCCACGGTACTGAGTGTCAGCTATGTAGGGGAGCGTTATGAAATCCGGGTTCAAATGGAAGGGCTAGGCATATGGACGGCTTACCTGGATCGAAGGGTCCGCGTAGGCGAGCAGGTTCAGCTGTATATCTCGCCGGATCGTATCTGCCGTATGAACGGGCAGGATAGCATGGATGCAAAGCGGGAAGTTATAGCTGCAGCGAACTAGATGCTTAAATTAGGAAATGAGAAGAAGTTTAAGTTTACTCGAAAAAACATATAACCAAGGGAGATGGAATGTGATGTTGGGAATGAAAACACGGAAAAAAAGTGCATTGCTGCTGTTAACAGCGGTGATGAGCATTAGCTTGTTCGGATGCAGTACGAACTCAAACGCTGGAAACGCAGGACAATCTGCGGGAGAAGGAAGCGCTGCAGCAGCACAACCAACCGAAACAGCAGGCGGCAAACTGGTGCTCTATAGTGCAGGGCCGCAAAAGCTGGCAGATAATATTGTGAGCGGGTTTACAGCCAAAACAGGGATTGAAGTAGAGATGTTCCAGGGAACAACCGGTAAAATCCTCGCCCGTATGGAGGCAGAGAAATCCAATCCTGTAGCCGATGTAGTCATTCTAGCCTCTTTGCCTTCAGCACAGGCGCTCAAAGCTGACGGTTTGACGCTCCCATACCCTGAAGCAGCCAATGCCGACAAGCTGAACAAGGACTGGTCAGATGCAGAAGGTAACTATTTCAGTTCAAGTGCTTCGGCACTCGGAATTGTGTACAATACCAAGCTGGTGTCTACTCCACCGACAAGCTGGGCGGAACTTGCTACACCAGCCTGGAAAGACGCTGTAAATATTCCGGATCCAACGCTGTCTGGCTCTGCACTGGACTTCATTACAGGGTACCTGAGTGTGAACGGTGACCAAGGGTGGGATCTGCTGGACAGCTACAAAGCGAACGGTGTGGCCATGGCGGGTGCGAACCAGGAAGCTCTTGATCCGGTAATTACGGGAGCCAAAAGCATCGTAGCGGCAGGTGTTGATTACATGGCCTATTCCTCCAAGGATAAAGGCGAACCACTGGATATCGTATATCCAGCAGAAGGGACTGTAATCAGCCCACGACCGGCTGCCATCCTGAAATCAAGCCCGAATGTAGAAAACGCCAAGGCGTTTATCGACTATCTGTTGTCCGATGAAGCGCAGAAGCTGGTTGCCGATGCGTACCTGATTCCGGGCCGTGAAGATATTGAAGCGACCAACCGGGCCAATCTGAAAGATATCCCGCAGCTGAAAGTGGACTGGAACTGGATGAGTGAACACGGTGATGAAACAGCGGCTCGTTTCTCCGAGATTTTCAAATAAGACGGCTGAAACAAACTGAAGAACATTCGGCAACACGTGTGACGAGTGTTTGGGTGGAAGTCATGTGAGGTGAAATCAGTGAAACCTGTTGTACTGGACAACAACCGTATTTTTCGGAGAGTGGGCGTGATTCTGGCCCTCTTTCTGCTGACTATAAGTATTGGCGTACCTTTGCTGCTGATTTTCTGGCAGAGCGTGTATCCGGATGGACAATGGGACTGGATGGCTCCGATCCGGACGATTACTGGTCATCATTTGTCGGGTGTGCTGCTCAATTCTGTCTGGCTCGGCATCTGTGTTGTTGCCGTCACCACCTTGCTGGCTATGCCATTGGCCTGGATGATGGCCAAGACCCGAATGGGCCAGCACCGCTGGGTGGATGTGATCCTGATGATTCCGTTCATGACACCACCGTATATCGGCTCCATGGGCTGGATATTATTTATGCAAAAAGGAGGATACCTGCAGCAGTGGGTGCCATCAGCTGAGAGATGGAGTGAGCTCTTCTTCAGTTTCTGGGGCATGGTGCTGATTATGAGCCTGCATCTATTCCCGTTTCTGTACTTGCTGCTGCGGGATGCGTTGATTCGCATCGGCGGCAATCTGGAAGAGGCAGGATCGGTGCACGGGGCACCGGCGGGATACCGTTTCAGACGCATTATATTACCCTTACTGCTATCTTCCTATGGGATGGGGATCATGCTTGTTTTTGTCAAAACGATTGCAGAATTCGGAACTCCAGCCACCTTCGGCCGTCGTATCGGGTACTACGTCATGACCTCGGAGATCCACAAATATATCTCCAGTTGGCCGATTGACTTCGGTAAGGCCACCTCACTGGCATCGGTCTTGTTATCCGTATGTCTCGTAATGTGGTACATGCAATCTGCCATGAGTCGTAAATTCACGTACCGCCTAGTGGGGGGCAAAGGACAGCGGTCCAAACGGTATTCCCTTCGCGGAGGAGCTGGCTGGCTATGCGGTCTGTATCTTGCGGTACTTCTCATTCTCTCCGTGGGGATTCCGTACTTCTCCATTATTGCCGCGTCGACGATGAAGCTGCGCGGGACCGGATTGTCTCTGGACAATGTAACACTGGATCACTATCGGGATCTGCTCTCCTGGGGCTCGGTTAGCATGAAAGCCATCGGAAATAGCCTGGGATTATCCCTCGCCGCTTCCACCGTTGCGGTTGTGATTGGTACAGGTTTTGCGCTGGCGATTGGTAAGTCATCCTCATTCATGCAGCGTGTCATCGATCTGTTCAGCTTGCTTCCCAACACCGTACCGGGCATTGTCATGGTTGTGGGTTTGATCCTGTTCTGGAATTCACCTTGGATGCCTGTCACCCTGTATAACACGTACGGGATGGTGGTTCTGACGTATGTCGTACTTTTCCTGCCTTATACGGTGCAGTACGTGAAATCGAGCTTTACCCAGATCGATGGTACTTTGTTTCAGGCAGGGCAGGTGTTTGGCGGAAAGCCGCTGTATATCCTTCGGCGCATTCTTGTGCCACTGATCATTCCCGGCATGCTGGCCGGTTGGATGATGACATTCACCATTGCTACACGCGAGCTCGTAGGCTCATTGTTGATTCTCCCGCCTTCCATGCAGACATCGGCAACGTATATCTTTGCACAGTTTGAACAAGGCCAGGTGTCGCTCGGAATGGCCATGGCGGTTGTAACGGTCGGCATGACCGTACTGATGCTGCTCGGCATTGAACTACTGAATTCAAAGAGAAAGTGGAATGCATCATGATCAAACTGAACGTATGGGGTGGGGCAGGCGAGCATGGCCGCTCTGCCTATCTCTTGAGCGGAGACAGGACTCACATTTTAATGGATTGTGGCGTGAAAAAAGAAGGAGCGGGAGCATACCCGCTTATCCAGCCTGAACTTGTATCAACGCTGGATGCTGTTCTGCTGTCCCACGCGCATGAGGATCATTCCGTTGCTATTCCCTTATTGTATAAAATGGGCTATCAGGGTGAAGTATGGACGACACGTGAGACAAGGGAGCAGCTGAACACCTATTTCAGGGCGTGGCGCAGCAATCTGGAGCGTGCAGGATATGAACTTCCGTATGAGGAAACAGACGTGGAGTCCATACGTTACAGGTATCTGGAGGATCAGGCGAGGCCTGGGATCTGGTTCGAGATGATTCCGGGTCTGCACGTGTTATGGGGACGCAGTGGTCACCTTGCAGGATCGGTATGGTTTGCACTTGAGATGGAGGGTAAACGGATCTTCTATTCCGGAGACTATACGTCCGAGTCCATGCTTTTACAGGAAGATTGTGCGGCAGAGGCGCTGAGATTGGCAAGCCTGTTCCAGGGCAAGGAGCACAAAAGCAGCCGTATAAATAATTTTCTATTGTCTCAGGGCATTGCTGTTAGTGATGGCATACCATTTGCTGGAGAACCTCGGGTGGAACTAGCGATAGCAAATGAGAATTCAGGAATTTCCGAGGTATCCTTGACTCCTTCGTTAACAAAGAGAAGCTTGAATCAGCCGATGGATCTGGCGATTGTGGATGCTGCATATGGAACGGACCGGGATACGCAGGCAGACAAGCTGGAACAATTGGACCGTGCTATACGCCAGACCATTGCTCGGGGTGGTAAGGTTCTGCTGCCAATGCCCTCGGTAGGCCGTGGTCAGGAGATCATATTATGGGCACAAGAGCGATTCAATGGCGTTCCAATTATCGTTGAACAGGGGCTAGTAGATGGCATGAAGCAGCTGCTGCGTGTCCCTTACTGGCTGAGAGAACAGGGAACACATCTCAAGGGTCCGATAACGGGCACCATTGAACGATTTTTAAATGGCCAGCCTTGGAATCTGCCCAAAAGTCAGGAGGATCGGGAGCGACTGATGAATCAATATGGTGCTTCCCTATGGTTTATTCCCGACGGCATGATGCAATCTTCGCTTGCCCGTTGGTACTATAGCCAGCTGGCGGAGAGTGGTGAGAACCTGATCCTGCTCACCGGGCATGCGGCTGTTGGTACTTTTGCACAGAAGCTAGCACAGAATCCGGCGGAGCATGGGGTCTGTGAGGTGCAGAAGATCCGTTATAAAGTGCATCAAGGCTGGCTGGATGTCGAGAGAATGCTGCAGCGGCTGCCTGCTCGGCATACCTTGCTTGTGCATGCAGACAAGGCTGAGACGGACAGATTGAGAGAGGGCCTGATCAAAAATAGCCCATCACCGGAAGCAAAGGTACATTCATTGTCTCCCGGAGATGAGCTCTATGTCTAAACATTAAATTAGAGTGAGATCAATGCATTATAATGCCATAAAGCATCAGTTGAGAGCGTCCTTGGGGACGTTCTTTGCATTTTATTATTTAAGGTCTAGGGCTCACGTTGAATGGGGTGCTCAAGTTCCGAGTGACCCATCAGGCTATCCAGTGCTTCACCATCTACAAGCACTTCCAATTGATTTATTTCATCAAACTGAAACATCGTTGTGGTTAAAGCTTCCAAGGCCAGCAATTCTCCACTGCTGCCAAGCTTGGCTTCATCGGGGATATGCACATCCAAAGTCAACGTATCCTCGGCAGATTGGACGGAGAGCAGTTCAACCTTTTCCCATAGAGAGACCAGCTCAGTATCGTCATTGTTTTGCAAGGCTTCAAATGTTTTTTTGTATTTTTCGTCGTTCTCTACAAACTCCAGCTCAACTTCTCTTTTTTCCAGTTCCAGCACCTGTGTATCCGCGAAGTATACTTCAACTGTCTGCTTCTCTTCCTTGTTCGGCTCAACCTGAGTCCCGCCATTGTTGGAAGGCTGTACGCTTCCGGAATGGTTGGGTTCATTCGTTCCGGATTCACTGACTGGCTTCTGGGCACACCCTGCGGCCATGATAAGAATGAACAAGAATAGTAGTCCGTATCCCATCTTTCGTTTCAACAAATCACATCCTCCGTTTGGTTTAACGTTATATTTTATATCCCTAGATATTCCTTGATTCCATCAACTATTGCTTGTGCAGCTTTTGTCTGAACTTCTTCGGATGACATGGCCTTCTCTTCAGCAGCATTGCTCAGGAAACCAATTTCCAGGAGCACAGCAGGCATGGTGGTTTCCCGTATCACCTGCAAGTTGCCATTCTTGACACGCCTATCCTTGAATCCCAGAGCCTTCACCAAACGTTCATGAATGATATTGGCCAGGTCCTTGCTGCTGCTGCGCTGATAATAAAAGGTTTCTGTACCTGATGCCTGAGGTGAGGATGTTGCACTGTTGCCGTGTATAGAGACAAAGACATCCGCATTTAACTCATTCGCCAGTTGAACGCGCTCGGAACGTGTGGGATAGATATCGCTGTCACGTGTCATGACCAGCTCAATATCCGGCTCATTGAGCAGAAGAGCTTGTACTTTTAAACCCAATGCCAGAACGTATTCCTTCTCCGGTTTATTGGTGATACTTATGGTCCCTGGGTCACTGCCTCCGTGACCTGGATCAATCACGACGACTTTGCGTCCTGTATCGATGCCGGGAGTCACTGGCACGGGAGTTACGCTGTCCCCCGAAACGTTGAGATCGATAAGCAGCTTGTCGGCAATCACGTTTTGATCGAACTGCAAGTCCTTCACATTGTTCAATTCAACCACAATCCGAACTTGTCCGGGATCTCGTTTAAATAGGGAATATCTCACTTCCGATACATTGGGATATCCGGTTACATCCAGCTTTCCATTAAGCCCCTGATCAAGTGGCTGTGCCAGGTCACCAAAGACCGTTCCAGGCAAATCCACAACCAGTCGATCCGGGTTCTTCAAGGTGGATATGACAGGCTGCACTTGTTCCCCATCCATGGACACGACAAGCTGATTATCGGCAAAAACAATATCTGTTACATGGGTTAACGACGTGGTGTCGCTACCTGAATCATCTCCAGATGCTTCGGTGGGCTCATTATTGCTGCCAGTTAAGTATACGATCTTCTCCTGGTTGTTCCACTTTACGCTAAGCCCCATCTGTTCACTGACAAAACGAATGGGTACCACCAGCGTTTTGTTTAAAATTTGTGGAGCCGTATTCAGGGTAACCTGTTTGTCAGCAACCATGGCTTGCTTCTGATCAACGGTGAGAGATATCACTTTTTCATTTTGCTGTATCTTCACCTGACGGGCTTGTTGATTCCAGTCGACATCAAACTTCAAATTTTCCGCAACGACTCGGATCGGGATCATGACATTTTTATTGACGATGGTCACCTGAACGTCATTCGGAAGAGACAATTGCTCTCCATTCAAGAAGATTTTAGACGTGTTTGCAGCGGCATTTCCCTGAATAGGAAACAGAAAAAGGAAGAACAGGCTCAGAAACATAAGTACAATGATTTTCTTCATGATTACACCTCAACATTTTTAGAGCTTGTAACTCACCGACATGGAAATTCAGATTTCCCATCGGTAAAAAACAATTCATCTCCCATAATTTTACTACAATATATAAACAACAAAATTGTAAAAATGTTTCTTTTATTGATTTATTTAATTTATGTATAGAGAAATTGTACTGATTTACACTGTATTTAAAAGGAATTACGTATGTTAAATGGATGAGTGTAATTAAATTTCATGATATAATTGACTTGTGAAATTTTATATCATATACTGGGTGAAATTATGGCAGGATTCGTGGACATGAAGTTTGGCAGGAGGTAGGAGAACATGGATACAGGCAGCTATCCGATGTGGGAACAGTATCGCTTGAAGCAAGATCATTACGTCATAGGGCTGATGTCCGGAACATCCCTTGATGGGACAGATGCAGCTCTGGTACACATTCAGACGGATGCCAGCGGGGCATTAGCCAATATCCGCCTGATGGATTTCATCTGTGTTCCATATTCAAATGAGCTGAGGAACGTATTGATTCGATTGTGTTCTCCAGAAACAGCGAGGGTGGATGACCTGACGACGGCACACTTCGGCGTTTCAGAGTGGTACGCACACAGTGTCATGAAGCTGATTCATTCGGCAGGCCTCTCGCCTGGACAAGTGGATGCGATCAGTATGCACGGACAAACCGTGTGGCACTCGCCAGTCCCGTCAGCGTTTCCCGGACCGGAGGGGAGTCTTCAAGTGGCATCCACATTGCAGATCGGTGAAGGTGCCGTCGTGCGGGAACGGACCGGACTGCCGGTGATCAGTAACCTGCGTGCAAGAGATGTAGCTGCTGGCGGGGAGGGAGCACCGCTCACACCATATGCGGATGCTCTTATGTTTCGCAGCACGACAGAGGGGCGACTGGTACAGAATATCGGCGGTATTGGCAATGTGACCGTGCTTCCAGCTGTTTCATCTCTAGTAGGCATCTCTGCATTTGATACAGGACCGGGAAACATGGTGATAGATGCCATTGTGCGACAGGAAACGAACGGCAGACAGCATTATGACCCCAATGGAAGCATTGCCGCCAAGGGGACACCTGACCAGGACCTGGTGAAGCTGTGTCTGGACGACGATTATTTCAGAAGAATGCCTCCCAAAAGCACCGGGCGGGAGGTTTACGGTGCTGCTTATGCAGAGCGTTTGATGGACCTGTCAGCTGCACGTTCCTTATCCCTGGAAGATACTTTGGCTACGGCCACTTGTTTGACAGCAGAGACCATTGTGCGGGCTGTAGAGGACTTTGTGCTGCCGAATGTACCGATCTCGGCCATGCTGGCTTGCGGCGGGGGGACTTCGAATGCCACATTAATGAAAATGATTCAAGGGAGACTTCCGAAAGGTATTCGATTGGAGCAGACCACAGATTATGGCATACCAGACGATGCCCGCGAAGCTATTGGTTTTGCCCTCCTGGGTCATGAAGCATTAATGGGTAGAACAAATACGCTTCCTGAGGTTACTGGGGCCAGGCATGCTGTCATCTCAGGTACACTTACACTGTAGATACGTGGTTACGGTCCGGCAGCAGAATGGCTGAAGAGAGTTTACTGATTAGACTCGAGTGAAATTATAGGATAAAATGCTTGTACATGAACACAGTACGGAAAGGTGGAACGAATGGAAGGCATGAAAGGTGGACTCGTACGTTTACGCGCATTAATGGATGACCTGACCCCGTCGGAACGGAAGATCGGGGCCTACATTCTCGATCATCCTCAAGAGACGGTCCAGTCTTCCGTGGCACAGCTGTCCGAACGGAGTGGTGGCAGCCCGGCTGCCATTATTCGTTTGTGCAAATCATTGGGGGTATCCGGATTTCAGGAGCTGAAGCTGAAGATTGCGGGCGATTTGCAAACGGGTGAGCAATATCACTATACGGAGATTCGTCCTCAGGACTCGATGGAGAGCATCATTCAGCATGTATCCGCAAACAATATCCAATCGGTGAAGGACACGGTCCATATATTGGACCCACGACTGGTTGAGCAGGCAGTTGATGCACTGCACCGGGCAAAGCGAATTTTTTTCTATGGCGTTGGGGCCTCGAACCTGATTGCGCTGGATGCACATTACAAGTTCATGCGAATCAATCGCACAAGCTTTTCGTTTGCGGATCCGCACATGCAAATTTCCTCTTCCACTACCCTTCGTGAAGATGATGCCGTTGTATGTATCTCCTACTCGGGGGAAACCTCAAATGTCATTTCGTGTCTGAAGCATGCTCTCGAAGGCGGAGCAGCAACAATCAGCATTACGAAATGGGGTAGTAACACGCTCAGTAGTCTGGCGGATGTACCCTTAAAGATTACGTCCACTGAAAGCGATATCCGAAGTGGAGCAACATCTTCGCGAATTGCGCAGCTGAATGTAATTGATATTCTCTACCTGGCAATTGCCAGCCGGGATTATAACCAGTCTGTTGAGTATCTGGAGAAGAGCCGTCAGGCTATTTTGGAACATAAATGATGAAGTGGAAAAATCCCTTACTGTATATAACAGAAGGGATTTTTTCTTGGGACTAATGCTGATGCTGATTGGGTTTGAAAAATAAGTGAAAAGGAGCCAAGATCAGTATCAGGCTCCTGTAAAAAAATATGAGCTAACGCATACTCTTTGCATTCGATCAGGACGGCCCTGCAATAGCAGTGCGAACGAAGCCGTCAGCCTGATCCAGTCTGCGCCTTGCTTCGAGCACATTCACGTCTGCCATCAGCATGACGATTGCTGTTTTAACATGTCCGCCTGCGGCAGTGAAGGTCTGTTCAATATCGGATTCACTCGCACCGGTGGCAAGCTGTATCATTCGCTTGGCCCGATGGACAAGCTTCTCGTTGGAGGGGTTCAAATCGACCATGAAGTTCCGGTAAACTTTGCCCAGTCTGATCATTGCTGTAGTCGTCAGCATATTCAGGATCATTTTCTGTGCACTGCCTGCCTTCATCCGAGTCGACCCCATCACAACCTCGGGGCCCATGACCGCTTCAATACTCACATCAGCCAGGAGGGCCATTGGTGTACCGGCATTATTGCTCAGGCTGATGACACCAGCTCCTTTTTCCCTCGCATACCTCATTGCTCCGATGACATAGGGAGTTCGCCCGCTGGCAGCAATGCCTACCACAACATCATTCTTATTCAGACCGTGCTCGCTCAGATCAGAGGCGCCTTGGGATTCACTATCCTCAGCTCCTTCCACAGGATCCTTCACGGCCCGAAAGCCCCCAGCAATAATGCCCTGTACCATGGAAGGTGGTGTTCCGTAAGTCGGTGGACATTCCGAAGCATCAAGTATCCCCAATCTGCCACTGGTTCCTGCACCGACATAGAACAGTCTTCCTCCCGACTGAAAGGCTTCCACAATTCGATCTGCCGCCCGTGCAATCACAGGGATGAGCGGTTGGATCAATTCGGCAATGCGCTGATCTTCCCTATTAATCAATTCCATAATCTCTGCCGAGGGCAGCTCATCTATATGATCCGTCTGCGGATTAGGCTGTTCCGTTAGCAATGAGTTAAGCATATGGTTCATCAGTATGGCCTCCTTATCTCTTTCATAGTGATCCATGAAGGGAACATCGCATTTTGGCCAGCTGTGCCGCACCAACCGCCGGAGGCGGGGCATTATCCTGCTGGACAAAGCCGAGCTCACCGTAGGTTGCCGATAGTTTGTGTATAAATTCGCTTCGGAATAAGGCAGAGTGACGGAACAGAGACCCTGACAGGACGACCTGAGCAGATTTAAATGTGATATGACGGGCAATCAGAGCCTTGGCTGTATTCGCCAGCTGCCCTGCTTCTTCAGTAATGAATGCCCTGGCAACGTCATCGCCATGTTCCCCAGCATCAACGGCAAGACGGGCTAGAGATGCTGTATCGGACTTACCCCAATCGGATTGATATACCTTCATCTTCAGTTCAATGGGAGAATGCAGGCCCAGCTCTTGTAAAATGAGTGGGGTTAGTTTGGTTGGGGGGAGAATGCCATCATGGCTCTGCATAACAGCCTGAAGCGCCCGTTGCCCGATGCGATAGCCGCTGCCTTCATCCCCAAGCAGGTGGCCCCAACCCCCAGCACGGTATCGTGCACCTTCCGGTGTAAATCCGTAAACAATAGATCCTGTACCTGATATGCATAAGACTCCCTGAGTATGCCCAAGTACGGCCATAAGGGCGATCTCCCCCTCAGATACAATCCAAACGGGACAAGCCTTCACACGCTGATGAAGACTGTTCTTGGTATAGTCTGTTACGGCTTCAGCAATCATCTGTCTCTCCTGTATGCTGTCTACACCTGACATTCCAAGACATATACCTTCACAATTTGTCGACAAATCAGTTCTTAGATTAAACAGCCCATCCAGTACCCGCCGCAGTTCTGAAATGGCCTGATCGGGCGGTACGCTGTGAGGATTGGTAGGTCCGCCGCTGAACCGGGCAAGAAGTTCACCAGATTCAGAAATGATTGCTGCATCAGTATTGGTACCGCCTCCATCAATGCCTGCATATACTCGCAACATGGCTCACCTCGCTTGCATAGGTTTTCTTTTTACATAGTATAAGAGCATAAAACGAAAAAGTAAAATTAAATTTTATGTTTAAAAATAATATTGAATTTTTATTTCATAGCTCATATAATGAACTCAATCTACAATTTTGGAAGGAATTAATACTGTTAATGTCATGTAAGTTGACGTTAATATTGCATTTAGTTGAACTCTGCATACTAGCAGGTCAATGGACGGGGAGGTGCTGTTCCTTACTGCCACACTTACGGGGTGGTTCATCATTTTTATGTTCAAAGATTTCAAAGGGGCATCGAGTTTGACAAAGGAATGATTGGGAAACGACTCGCGAAGGAGATGAAGGGATGAAGAAAAAGGGTCTGGTTTTGGCAATGGTACTAATGATGGTCTGGATTACAGCCTGCGGAAATAGCGGTGGGGCTGCTTCGGAAGACCCTAATGCAGACGATACAGTGACCGTATGGACCTATCCGGTGCATGGAACTTATGAAGACGAACTGAAAGAACTGATTGCCGACTTCAATAAAGAACACCCGAACATTACCGTGAAGACGGAGATGCTCTCCTGGGCGGAAGGACCCAAAAAGTTCGATGTGGCGCTAAATGCGGGAAATCCGCCGGATCTGTACTTCCACAGTGTGGATGGAACGTATGTAAATACGGGACTTGCGCTTGAACTGGATAGCTATCTGACTCCCGAGATCAAGGACGACTATCTGCCAGGTACGCTGGAGTTAGGGCAAATTCAAGGTAAACAGTACGGCCTGCCACTATATCAATTCCAGTGGGCTTGGGGCGGCAACAAACGTATTCTGGAGGAGGCCGGCATCGACTGGAAGTCCATTCAGCAAAATGGCTGGACCTGGTCGGAGTTCAATGAAGCAGCCTCCAAGCTCACCAAAACGCTGGATAGCGGAGCTAAGCAGTATGCGCTCGTTACCGACGGTACTTCCCTTGATTTCATTGAAATGCTCTCCCGGAATAACGGCATGATCGACGTTCTGGACCAAGAGGGTGCGTTCCAATGGAATGATGGGCGGATTCTGGATACACTCTCTTTCATCCAAAATCTGATGGACCAAGGTTACATGCCGAAGGAGACAGCAGCAATTGCCCCGGCGAAACGGACGGATATGTTCTATGCAGGAGAGACGGCCATGATCTCCAAGGCCATTCCTTATTACGATGTGATGATCCAGAACCGCAACAAGGACATTGATGATGGAAAAGTGCAGGGAGAGAAAATCGACTTTGTCCTGCTGCCTGTTCCGCATAATGACAATCAGCAAGCGGCAACCACGATGGGCGGTGAAGGATACGTAGCCTTCAAGCAGAAGAAGGACAAAGGTGAACAGCATGCCAAGAATACGTTCCTGGTTATGGAGGCGCTAAGCGGTGCAAAAGCCGGGAATTCTGCCAACGAACTTGCACTTCCTTTTGTGAGACAATCTCAAGTTGATCTGTTTGCAGGGAAAGAATTGGGGGAGCCGGATAATCTGGAGGCTGCCAAAGTGATGGCTGAGAACATTGCAATGCCTGTTGTGCTGGAGCTGGACATTGATAAGGCTTCACAGCAAAAGCAATTCAAGGAGCAGGTTGTAAAACCGAATATTCAGGCCCTGTTCTCGGGAGAGAAAACGCCAGAGCAGATTGCAGAAGACTTCAAGAGCAAAGGCCAGCAGATGTTTGGACAATAAAAAGAAAAACATAGCGCACATGTAAGACCACAATGATTAGGAGAGGAGGATTTGCCATGCAGACCGCCCTTGCGCCAAAGTCGTCCGCACCCCGGACTTCCCGGATTGCCCGGCTTTGGCGAGACTATGGGTGGGCGTATTTATTTATCCTGGCGCCTGTCCTGCTGTTTCTCATCTTCACCCTCTATCCGGTTCTGACCGCTCTTGTGATGAGCTTCCAGAAATATAACATTATGAATTCAACCTGGGTTGGATTGGATAATTACGAGCGTCTGGTGAAGGATGAGACATTCTGGAAGTCGATTAAAAATACAATCATCTTCACCGTGGGTACGGTACCCGTCAATATTCTTATTACCTTTGTGCTGTCCTATTTCATCTTCCAGATGAAAAGCAAATGGCAGACCTTTTTCAAAGCTACCTTGTATCTGCCTGCGGTGGCATCCGGAGTAACCATCTCCATCGTGTGGCTGGCGATCTTTGATCCGACCGACTCGGGGCTCTTGAATCGCTTCCTTGGCCTGTTCGGACTTGATCCGGTGATCTGGCTGGGCCAGTCGGGAACGGCACTGTTTTCGCTCATCCTGATGAACTGGCTCGGATCGCATGGTGCAGGCATTATTCTGTATCTCGCAGCCATGGGAGGCATTCCGAAATCGCTGTATGAAGCAGCGGACATCGATCATGCCAGCGGATGGACCCAGTTTAGCAAAATAACCTGGCCGCTCCTTAAGCCAACCACGTTGTATCTGCTGGTTACGGGTGTGATTACATCGTTTCAGGTATTTATCTCCGTATACTTGATGACACAGGGCGGACCCAACTTCGCGACAACAACAATTGCCTATCTGATCTACGAAACGGCGTTTAAGTTCTATGAGTTCGGATTGGCATCGGCGCAGTCCTTCGTACTAGCGATTATTATTATTGTCATCTCCGTTATCCAGTTCAAGTATTTTTCAAGTGATATTGAATATTAGGGATTTTGATATTTTGGATCTAGCATCCGGGGGTGAACAAATCTATGAAATCAACTCAGAAAAGGACGCTGCTTGTCGTAGCCTCCATTCTGTTGGTCGGTTGGGCACTGGTGACCATTATTCCGATGTACTGGATGCTCGTCGGTTCGGTGCAGGACACCACGATGTCTGCCTCTTTCAAACCGCAGATGATTCCAGAGCAGCTGTCGCTGTCACCATATGAACGTTTTTTTGCAAAAACCGATGCGTGGCGCTGGCTGTACAACTCGCTGCTGATCTCGGTCATTCTGACCGTGACAAATGTGTTTTTTGCCTCCCTCGCGGGATACGCGTTTGCCAAACTGAAATTTCCGGGAAGTCAGGCCGTATTCTGGGTGTTGCTTGGCACGATGATGATTCCGGCTCAGGTGACGCTGATTCCTCTGTACATCCTGATGGTCAACGTTTTTGACCTGGGGGATACGTATACGGCAATCATTCTGCCTGCTGCTGTTAGCGTGGGCAACATCTTCTTAATGAAACAGTTCATGTCGACACTGCCGACATCGCTGATTCATGCAGCTCGCATTGACGCATGCAGCGAGTTCGGCATCTTCTGGAAGGTAATTCTGCCCATGGCGAAGCCGGGGATTGCCGTGCTTGCCATTTTCACCTTTGTGGCTTCATGGAATGAATTTTTTTGGCCGTTCCTGATTACCAATTCCAATGAAATGAGAACCATTCAGGTGGGGCTGGCTTCGTTTGTATTTGCCGAATCGACCGATTTTGGTGCCATGATGGCGGGGGCGACGATTGGAGCTCTGCCCATGATTATTCTGTTCTTCTCATTGCAGCGTTACTTCCTGCAGGGGATTACGATCGGTGCGGTTAAAGGCTAAGGTTAACTCGCATGTTGAGGACAAGCGACAACGTAAAGGGGGATCTACCTATGGCACGCGTGGAGTTTCGCCAAGTGCGCAAAGAATTCAAAGACGATCATAAAGGAACGTTCACGGCTGTGGCCGGCTCGGACTTTGTTATAGAAGATAAGGAATTCGTCGTGTTTGTTGGTCCTTCTGGCTGTGGAAAAACAACATCACTGCGAATGATCGCCGGTCTGGAGAAGCAAACGAGCGGGGATATTGTAATTGGCGATCGGGTCGTCAACGACCTGCATCCGAAGGACCGGGATATTGCAATGGTATTTCAGGATTATGCACTCTACCCGCACATGACCATTCGGGAAAATCTGTCCTTTGGCCTGAAAAATCTCAAAAAGCCAAAATCCTATATTGATGAGCAGGTGCAGAATGCTGCCTCCATTCTTGGGCTTGAGGCGATGCTGGAGCGCAAGCCGCGTGAATTGTCTGGTGGTCAACGCCAGCGGGTAGCGGTGGGACGGGCGATTGTCCGTGATCCGCAGGTATTCTTGTTCGATGAACCTCTGTCCAATCTGGATGCGAAGCTGCGTGTGCAAATGCGTGTAGAACTGGGTGAGCTTCACAAGCGGCTTGGTGCTACCATTGTGTATGTCACGCATGATCAGGTGGAAGCCATGACACTCGGAGAACGAATCGTGGTCATGAATCATGGAGACATTCAGCAGGTAGCCTCGCCGAAAGAGCTGTATGCGAGTCCTCGCAACATGTTTGTTGCCGGATTCATTGGTTCTCCTGCCATGAACTTCATTGATGCTCAAATTGAGGGAACGCAGGTTGTGGTGGACGGAGCATCCTTCACCTTACCGGAGGATATGCTTGTCCGACTGCAAAGCCATCAGGGTAGACGAGTGATTCTTGGTCTGCGCCCAGAGCATATCTTTGGAGATGATGTCGCACCTAATATTCCAACAGACCATATGCTGCAGGCTCGTGTTCAGGTTGTGGAGCATCTGGGCTCGGAAAATCTGGTGTACTTTCACCTTGGTGCTCGTACCGTAACGGCCAAAGTACATCCAGAGACGCATGCGTACGTCGGCATGGATAAAAACTTCGTGCTGGACTTGCGAAAAGCGCATTTTTTCGATCCGGAGACAGAGCTGGCCATCGGCCGGGAGTAGCCAAGTAAGAACGATTCGAAGGAACGGTAAGAAAGGGGAGATGCGGGATGCGCAAATTAAGTGAGGTGCTGGTCAGATCCGGGGTGGAGATCTACCGCGACATTATTCCTGTGGCCTTGTTCAGTGTAGCCAGCTCGTTGGTTCTGGTTCCCATTTTGATGCTTGCTCCGCTGCCGATCGCGATCATGCTGCTCGCTGTAATCTATATGCCCATTGTGTTCGGTGTTTGTTACACCGTACATCACAGGCTGGAACGGAAGGAACGCCGTAATGCACCTCGGGATTTGTGGGCAGGCACCTTGAAGGGGATTGTACCTGGTGGTGCAGTAGGTATCCTCATTGCTGTGCTGGGCTTCATCCTGTGGTCAACCTGGTGGTATTACGGCGAACAGGGCGGCATGCTGGGGACGGCTGTGAGTGTATTCCAAACGTTCTTCGTACTCATGGCCCTGATGTCACAGTTCTATACCTGGCAGCTTGTACTGCAAAAGGACATGGGTATCATCCAGGCAATGGGGGAAAGCGTGAAGCTGTTCTTTCGCCATCCAGGGTATACGATGGGAGCTTGTTTTCAAGCTATATGTCTGACAGCATTACTCGGTCTAACTGTGGTTGGTTTCGGAGCGTTATTCGCAGGCATGTTTGCCATCTATCAGCATAAGGTTGCGCAAAATGTACTTGAGCCTCAAGAGGAACCCAACATGTCTGCTGGCAATGATCATCAACATGCGGGGTGGATGAGTCAGGAGAATGCGGGATGAGCAGAGGGGCTATTGTAAGAACAGGACTTGACCGATTGTTCGAGGGGGAGTCTCACCCGTGGTTGCTGGGGGGTTCCCGCATTGGTCTGATAACGAATCCAACCGGCATTACGTCTGATTTTGTCTCTTCAGTGGAGGTGTGTGCCGGATTGTCAGATGCGGAGCTGACGGCATTGTATGCCTGTGAACATGGATTGGACGGTGAGCTTCAGGCAGGAGTCCGATTCGGGGATACGGTGCATCCGCGTCTGGGGATCCCTGTGTTCAGTCTCTATGGAGAACACAAGAAAGTGACCCCATCCATGCTCGCCGGAGTGGATACCGTGCTGTTCGACATTCAGGATATAGGCGTTCGCTACTACACATATGCCTCAACCTTATTTCAAATGATGGAAGCCTGTGCTGAAGCAGGCAAACGCATGTTGGTGCTGGATCGTCCCAATCCGCTTGGCGGGGAGGCAGTGGAAGGCGGGGTGCTGAGTGCGGGATACGAATCACTTGTCGGTGCCTGGCGTATTCCGATCCGCACTGGATTAACAGTTGGTGAGCTGGCCCTAATGGTGAACAGCCAGGCCGATGTTCCATGTGAACTTGACGTCATCACGATGGACGGGTGGAAGAGAGAATTTCTCTTTACGGATACGGGACTGTCCTGGATGCTCCCATCGCCAAATGTACCTACCTTGCATACGGTACAGGTGTATCCGGGTACTTGCCTGTTTGAAGGTACCAATGTGTCGGAGGGGAGGGGAACGACAATCCCGTTCGAGTGGATTGGAGCACCGTGGATCGATGGGCATCAGCTGGCTGCGCGATTTCGGAGTTATGGGTTGAAGGGTGTGCATGTGCATCCTGTGTACATGTCTCCGACGTTCTCCAAGCATGCAGGTGAGTTATGCGGCGGCATTCGACTTTTTATTACGGATAGCAGCGAATTCCGGGCTGTAGAAACAGGACTCGTTCTACTGCATGAGCTTGCTTCGCTCTATTCCGAGGAATTCCGCTGGTTGGAGCCACCGCGGCCTGGTTCGAGGTATTTTATTGATTTGTTGACAGGAGGCAAGGAAGTTAGGGAAGGGATACATATCCAAGAGAAATTATTCGATTTGGTTGAAACATGGAATGCGCAGGCGAAGGAATGGGGAGAGCGGCGCAAGCCATTTTTGTTGTATCCATGAGAGGTGCATTGATGCGATGCCTAATGAGGGGTGATATTCGTCGTGAGGAGGCGCAGAATGACGGGGCTACTGGAGCAGTACCAACATAAGCTGGCAAGAATGACTTTGCGTGAAAAAATTGGACAGATGCTGCTGTGCGGTTTTCATGGTACCGAAGCAGCTGGAGATGTAGAATGCCTGCTTCGTACGTATCCGATTGGAGGCGTAATTTATTTTGCGCGTAACATCGAGTCGCCAGAGCAGGTAGAGCGGTTATCTGCCGGGTTACAGGGGATTGCAGCTAAAAGCGGTCAACTCCCACTCTGGATATCCATCGATCAAGAGGGGGGCATGGTAGCGCGGATCACGAACGGGATTACTCTGATGCCGGGACAGATGGCCATTGCCGCCGCGGGTTCCGACGAAAAGGCGTATGAGGCAGCATATATTAGCGGGCTGGAGTTGAAATCGATGGGGATCAACATGAATTTTGCTCCGGTCCTCGATATCAACAATAATGCGGCAAATCCGGTTATAGGAGTCCGATCGTTTGGTGAATCACCTCAATCCGTGGCAGACTACGGCGTGAAGACCATCGCGGGGCTTCAGGGGGCAGGTATTGCCGCGACGGCCAAACATTTCCCCGGTCATGGAGATACAGATACGGACTCTCATCTGGATCTTCCCGTAATCATGCACGACAGAGAGCGGGTGGAACGGGTGGAGCTCGTTCCCTTCCAGGCTGCGATAGCAGAAGGAGTGGATGCCATAATGTCCGCCCATATTTATTTTCCGGCCCTGGAACCAGAGAGGCTTCCGGTGACGCTGTCGCATACCGTACTGAGCGGGCTGCTGCGGCAGGAGCTTGGATATGAGGGGATCATTGTAACAGATTGCATGGAGATGAATGCCATCGCTGTTCATTATGGTACGGTTGAAGCTGCGGTGATGGCTGTTGAAGCAGGAGCCGATCTTGTACTTATCAGCCACACAGCTAAGCTTCAGGCGGAAGCCTTCGAAGCATTGGAAGCAGGAGTGAAGAATGGACGGATCAGCGAAAAACGCATTGATGAATCGGTTGCCCGCCTGCTGATGTACAAGGAGAAGCATGGACTGTTGGAGATAAAAATGCACTCAGATGATGAAGTGGCTAGTGGCGGGTCTGAACGTTCATTATCCAAGGTAGGGAATGATCAGACATCATCAAATGAGCAGCTGGAGCGCAACAGTCTGCAGCATCAAGAGGTTGCGAGGCACATTAGTGAGAGGAGCATCACGCTGGTGCGAGACCAGCTGGATATGCTTCCGCTGAAGCCGGAACGAACACTGGTGATTACTATTGCTGCATCGGTGACATCCATCGCCGACGAGCAGCTTAGCCAAGCTGATACGCTTGGTTCTGCTTTGGCGAGACATGGACTTGATGTTATCGACTTAACCGTAACCCCGGAGGACGTTGCGCTTTCATCTGCCCGCCTGCTTCAGGCTGCGGAAGAGGAGAGCATCAGGCAGATCGTGGTGGGTACCTATAATGCGAGCAGTCCTTCAGGTGACCCGCAATGCCGGCTAATCGGCTGGCTTCAGCAGTTGGGTAAACCGCTGGCTGTTGTAGCGCTGCGGAGCCCCTATGATCTGCAGGCTCTTCCGGACGTGAAAGTCTATGTAGCGGCTTACGAAAGCCGTCCGCTTGCCATGAATAGTGCCGCCAGAGCAATGATGGGGCATATCCCTTTTACCGGAAAGCTTCCCGTAAATCTGATATAACATCTAATCAGTTGTTCATCAAATGCACTTCATACAGTAGAGGAGTTAATCTCCCAACGGTAACATGGCATTACCTAAACGAAAGAGACGACCCTAAGGGGCCGTCTCTTTTAATGCGTATAAACCAATTATTGCAATTTCAATGCTTTGGCTGTGCGCACTTCTACTTCATCCATCAAAGAGGTCATATCCATACCCGCATGATTACCAAGCAGAATAATCGTTACGTCGTCTGATAGATTACGAGAGAAGGCTGTGGCAAAACCGCCTCCGCTGCCATTGTGGAAGACGGTACGATTATCGCTGTTCTCCTTGAGAATCCAGGCGTAGCCGTAATTTTTGTCCGAATAGGGCTTGTACATCTGTTCAATTGTCTCCTGACTCAGGATCTGATCGGTGTACAGTGCACGGTCCCATTTGAGCATATCGTCAACCGTCGAATAGATCGTCCCTGATCCCGATTGTGACACGTAATAAGGAGCAGGCACCCACTTGTTATTTTCTGCGACGAAACCACTATTGGTTTTGACCTTGCGTGATGCCTCACCCGAGTTTTTCATGCCGAGCGGCTTCAGAATCGTTTGTTGAACATAGTCGGCATAACTCATGCCGGATACCTTTTCTATCACATAGGCTAGCAGCACATAGCCGCTATTGCTGTAGAGATAGGCAGTGCCCGGTTCGAACTTCAGCGTTTTGTGCCTGATCTCCTCTACCGTTTCTTCCAGTGAGGTTCCCTCACCCCGGCCAAATGCAGACGGAAGCCCGGAAGTTTGAGATAACAGCATATGCAGAGTTATCTCATCACCCTTCGGAATACCAGAGATGTATTTGGAGATGGGATCTTCTACACTCAGCTTGCCATCTTCCGCGAGGCTGAGAATGGAAGCTGCCGTGAAGGATTTGCTCAGTGAAGCAATTCTTGTCTTCTGGTCCGGGCGGTTCAGCGTTTTTTCATCGGCCAGTCCATATCCTTGGCGAAGCAATACTTCACCATTGCGGGCTATTAGGGCCGTGCCAGGGAATTGGACTTCACGTAAATAAGCATCCACGCTGGTCACTTCCTTGTCCAGCAAACTGACGTTGTCCGTTTGGATGTTCACGCTCATCTGACCCGATGAGGTGCGGCCGACTTTAATATCGGCTTTCAGGGCATTCGCCATAGGACGGACAGGTACCATAAGCGTTCCGTTAACTGTACGGGATTTCACGCCTGCATCGAGGCGAACATGGTTGACCTTGATCGAGTCGCTGCCGGCCTGGTAAACCAAAGTATCTCTTCCGACGGTTATGGTAGCCGTTTTGGTACGGTTATCCCATTTCAAGGAACCCTTCGCCGACTGGACGACATCCCTAAGGGGTACGTACGTTGATCCGTTATAGATCTGAGGTGTATTCTTCCAGGATTGTGGTTCGCCATTCACTTCAATAAGAACTGCTTGCGTGTTCTGTGCAGCCGATATGGAAGTGCTGAATTGTCCCAGCACCGGCCCTGCAACCAGAATGAACGCGAGCAGAATACGAAACAGGGATAAATAGGCCTTGGAAACCGATTGATGCTCGTGAGGCGATCTGCGTGTGATTTGAATCCTCTCCTTCCAGACTTTTCATGAATAACCAGCTTAAAATATTGTAAACGATCTCGCGAAGAGGGTCAAAATGGATGGAAAACAAGAGAATAGAAGTGCCTAACAAAAATAATAGAATTTCGATGATATTTAGTATTCATACATAATGTTTTCATGATGTTCGTCCGATAAAAAGAAGGTGAAGATGATGATGGGGGATAGTTAATATGAAGAAAAGGTTTCAACAATGGTTTGCGCCAACCGTAAAAAAACGTCTGGTCGCGGCGCTGCTTCTATTTTTGATTGTGCCAAGCATCACCGTTGGTTGGTTATCTTACGATAAAGCCGCAGAACGGGTCAGGGAGGAACTCCTGCATTCTGCACAAGCCAAAACAGAGATGCTCAGTTTACAGATTGATCAGATGCTCAACATGGAGAAGGATAACGCCGCACAGCTTGCTGCGGGTTTTACTTCCGAGGATGTTATTAATAAATCGCCTGCACTACAAAAACAAATGGACCATATGTCTGAAAATCATAAAGAACTTGGCGTTCTGACGATCGGTGCCGAGGATGGAAGCTGGATGAAGTCTCCTGATCCTGGACAACAAATCTATGATCCGCGGGAACGAAGCTGGTATACGATGGGTATGGCGGCGGATGAACCTATTATTTCGGACACATTCCAGTCGGCAACCACAGGAGAGTGGGTTGTGACCGCTTCTGCCAAGCTGGCTGACGGTAAAGGTGTATTTGGAGCCAATGTAAGCCTTAACCATTTGAAAGAAAACGTGGATCAGATCCATATTGGTGAAAAAGGAAAGCTGTACATGCTGGACAATGGTGGGAAATTCCTGTTCCATTACAATATCGAATCGGGTGTACAGTCAGACCAAGACTATATTAACAAAATGTACACCAGCGACACAGGGACCGTGAAGTATACGTATGAAGGGCAAGAAGTGGAAGCCGTATATTTCACCAACCCGGCGACGGGATGGAAAATTGTCGGTGAGATGCTGCCTTCTGAAGCCGATGAAGCGGTTAGACCAATTATGATTCGAACTTACACGCTTGTGGGAAGCTCACTCGTCATCGGAATGATCCTGCTGATATTCATCATTAGAGGAATTGTTCGTCCATTGCAGCAGCTCACTCAGGCCGCATCCAAGGTCAGCGCCGGGGATCTTACGGTTCGTGTTGGACTGAAGCGGCGGGATGAATTTGGACAGCTTGGAGACAGCTTCGACTCCATGACTTCATCGCTGCGCAATGTTCTTGGAGAGGTGCATGATACGTCGAGCCAGCTCGCAGCATCTTCCGAGGAATTGATGGCCAGTTCGGAACAGACGTCCAAAGCCACAGAACAGGTCGCCGAGCTGATGCAGAATGCAGCAGAAGGAACGACCAAACAGAATGACAGTCTTGCGGCAACGGGTCAGCTTGTCGGAGAGATGTCCATTGGGGTCAAAGAAATCTCTTCCAGCGCTGAAGAGACAGCCCGCATTGCAGGGGAAGCTTCGAATAAGTCCGAAGCCGGAATGGTAACCGTAGAAGAGGCAGTCGCTCATATTCAGCAGGTCAACGAAGAGAGTGAAGCCATGGCGGCAGTCATTGAGGATCTCCGGGCGAAAAATGAAGAAATTATTCAGATCGTTACCGAAATTACCTCCATTGCGAAACAGACCAATATTCTCGCGTTGAATGCGAGCATTGAGGCTGCCAGAGCTGGAGAGCAAGGACGCGGCTTTGCTGTAGTAGCAAATGAGGTCAAGGCTCTGGCTCACAATTCAGGCAGCTCGGCTGAGCGGATTAATGAGTTGATGCGTGAAATGCAGGAGAAAACATACGCGGTGCAGTCCACCTTTGCACGTACAGGTGAAGGTATGGTGAAAGGTTCGGAGCTGATTACCGAAGCGGGCGATGCGTTCCGTACCATTCGTGATGCGGTGCAGCTCGTTGCTGCTCAAGCCGGAGAAGTATCTGCGGCATCCCGTCAGATTGATGGAGGAATGAATCACGTCACCAAAGCGGTTAATGACACCATTGTCTTGTCTGATCAGATCGCATCCGGTACGGAAGATGGCTCTGCTGCAGCGCAGGAGCAGCTTGCCACGATGGAAGAAGTGGCAGCTTCCTCTGCCGCATTGTCTCGAATGGCTGAAGATCTGCAGAGCATGATTGAACGTTTCAAGCTATAACCGATTAAATTGAATAAAGCGGTGCCTCTGTGTTAGAAAGGGGATAAACCGTAGAGTGCCAGCGTCAGCATGACGATGATAGCCAGACTGCAGGGTTAATTCCCTGTAGTCTTTTTTTTATTGGAAAAAGTATGCCCTGGTAACTTCCCTGAGGGTTTAACTCATTGAGAAGAAAGCATAAAGGAGATGATTGTTGACTTTGACCAAACAAAATTATATTATATCTATAAATAAACAAACTTAAATTAAATTATTGAGTGATATCGATTGTCAATTGGGATATCTAAATAAAAGCATAAAAAGGAGTTTGTCCAATGAAATCATCGGAACCATTATTGCAGACGGCCACGCTCGAAGAGATCAAGCGGGGATATCTCGCGGAAGGGCCAACCTTTACATGTATCTGCTGTGGCTATAAAACGGAAGCGGGAATTGTCTATCCCGAGGAAGGTGTTCTCTATGAGGCAGAGAGATATATGCGTGTTCATATCGAGAAGGCCCATGGATCTGTTTTTGAATATTTGCTGGAGCTGGACAAAAGTGTAACAGGCCTGTCCGACGTGCAGCGGGGGTTACTTGGCCAGTTTTATGAAGGGAAGAAGGATACCGAAGTGCAGAAGGCACTGGGGATCGGTAGTGCGTCCACCATTCGGAATCATCGGTTTGTGCTGAAGGAGAAAGAACGGCAGGCCAAAATCTTTTTGGCATTGATGGAACTGCTAAAAAGCAAGGATGACTATGCTCCTGCCGAGCTCGTATTGCCTGTCACAAGACATGTGCATACGATCAACTATAAACAATTTGATATATCGGAACAGGACCGCGAAAAAGTACTGACGAAGTATTTTCCAGAAGGAACAGATGGTCCACTGTCGAGTTTTCATATGCAGCAGAAGCATAAATATATCGTTCTCACTGAAATTGCCAAACGGTTCGAGCCAAAACGCCATTATACCGAGAAACAGGTTAACGAAGTCTTAAAACAAATCTATGAGGACTACGTGGAACTGAGGAGATATCTGATCGACTACGGTTTCCTGAATCGTGAGGAGGACGGCAGTCAGTACTGGCTGAACCTTCCGGCAGAGCATGAAGAGAAGAATAGGAAGCAAACCGAAACGGGACGTGTGAAAGGAGAAAATGAAGAGATGAATCGGCGCAAAGAGCTTCAGGAGCAGGCCAAGGAAGTCAAGACGGAGGCGGGCATATACCAGATCCGCAATGAGCGTAACGGCAAAGTTTTTGTGGACAGCACGTTGAATCTGAAGACGATCAATGGACAGAAATTCATGCTGCAAATGGGCAGCCATCTGAACAAGCAGCTGCAGGCGGAATGGAATGAATACGGTGATGATGCGTTTACGATTGAAGTGCTGGAAGTATTGAAAAAAGAGGATAACCCCTATTTTGACACCAAGGATGCACTCGCCAAATGTTTGAGTCGTTGGATGGATCAGCTTGAGCCATACGGCGAACAAGGATATCACGGGGACAAAAAAGGTAGTAGTGAGTAATTCCGCAGCACATTCAACTTCTGGCTTACCGAGTCCATGACCTTAACAGGTTATGGGCTTTTTGCATGAGAGATCTATTGCATCTGTTCTGTAAAGGAGAAATCTGTCTCTCCCTCATTAATTCAACTTGTGGTATATTTCTAGATTATTATAAAGGAAACGTATTTACATCTCTGAAGGGATGAGAAGGAGTTGCAGCAGAATTGGATAAATCAATGCCCATGGTCACAAAATCGGAAGACATCTTAGAGACTCGGGATCATGCCACGTTTATGCAGGGGGTAAAGGATTGCATTCCAACCCTGCTTGGCTATCTGAGTATTGGGTTTGCAGCAGGCGTCATCGAAATGACAGCAGGACTCAGTATGGCAGAAATCGCCCTGCTGAGTCTGATCTTATATGCAGGCTCGGCCCAGTTTATTGCCGCAGGCATGCTCGCATCAAACGGATCGGCAGCAGCAATCATATTCACGATCTTCTTTGTCAATCTGCGACATCTATTGCTCAGTGCAGCCGTATCGCCGTATTTCAGGCACCTGACCCCACTCAAAAACATGTGGATTGGCTCCCTGCTCACGGATGAATCGTTCGGAGTGGCGATGACTCGCGCAATTGGCCGCAAAACATTAAGTGAACGGTGGATGCATGGATTAAATATTACAGCTTATCTGAATTGGTTCGCAGCCAACATGGCAGGAGCCTATTTCGGGCGCTGGATTACGAATCCGGAGCAGTTTGGACTGGATTTTGCCCTGCCGGCCATGTTTATCGGTCTAATCGTGCTTCAGTTAATCCATCGGAAAAACAGAAAGCTGCACATCAATGTAGCCATTATCGCCGTGGTGTGTGTGGTACTCGCAAGTATGGCCTCTTTGGGCAGCATGAGCATTATAGTGGCTGCAGTTGTTGCAGCAACGATGGGAGTTGTCATGGAACGATGGAAGTAAGATGGGATGTATTTTGGATTATTATCGGGTCCGCCTTGTTGACCTTTATTCCCCGGGTGCTGCCCCTAATGCTGTTTAGCAAAATACAGATTCCGGTATGGCTGCTTCGCTGGCTGGAATATGTGCCTGTGGCCGTGATGGCATCACTAATTGGCCAGGAACTGTTGATGTCTGGCAACCAGCTGGTACCGCTCACCCAAAATGCTGCACTGTGGGCCGCCCTGCCTACCTTTGTGGTAGCGATCTGGACGCGAAGCCTTCTCGGTACGGTTCTTGTGGGCATTGTAGCCATGATGATTTTGCGTTATGTGCTTGGGTAGAGGACGCAAGAGGTACAGGTAATTCCTTCAGACTAACGGTTAATAATGTTCTATAGACCTATATAGTAGAACTGAGGTATCCGTAAAGAATGAAGGGAGCGAAGGCGAATGGGTAATACGAGGAAAAAGGTACTGATCACAGGTGCTGCTGGCGTAATCGGTCGCAGTCTGCTGGATGGTCTGAGGGAAATGGACAAGTATGATATTGTTGCGGCTGATCTTCAGGAGGATTCTGGAGCAGGTATTGTCCCCATGGATGTTACGGATGCGGAAAGGCTGCAAGAGCTGATGCGAGGAGTGCATACCGTGCTGCACATTGCCTGGGCCAAGGATGGAGAGGACTTCTTGGGCAAAGTTCTCCCGATCAACGTAACGGGTGCTTACCATGTATATGAAGCAGCACGAATGAATGGTGTTCAGCGTGTCATTTTTGCAAGTTCTAACCATGCAACCGGCTTTTACCGTACAGGTGAAGAGATTGAGGTCGACGACCCCTATCGCCCTGACAGCTTCTATGGCCTCAGCAAATGTTATATTGAACTGCTTGGCCGTTATTATGTCGACAAGTATGACCTGTCTTCGTTCAATATTCGGATCGGCAACTTCTCCGGGGATGATTATCCGCATTCCGAGCGCTCTGCTCATATCTGGATATCCCCGAGGGATATGGTGCAGCTCGCTGTGTGCTGTATCGAAGCTGATTCCGGGATGAAGTATCTTAATCTATACGGAACCTCCGCGAATAGCGACAATTATTATGATATTGGTTATTTGGCTGAAAAAATTGGATACCGTCCGGAAGACGATGCTGCTGAGCTGTGGGAAGAAGCGAAGCGCAGAGGTGCGCCGGATAAACAGGATGAGACGAAGTATCAGGGCGGAGGATATGTGGCAAAAGACCAGAAGGGCGTTTAGTTGAACTTTTGAAAACGCTATTTTCTATTGAACCGGAAAGGGATAAAATGGAGACTGTAGAATCAAGGTTTCCATTTTGCATAAGAGGAAGGAACGGTTCAAATCATGAGTACAAGTCCATCCGTAATATTGTTTCAGGGAGACTCCATTACAGACGGAGGAAGATCGCGAAACGATGATCCGAATCACTTTTTGGGACATGGCTACGCCTATCTGATCTCAAGCAGATTGGGTGCGGAGCTGGCAGAGAAGCAGCCCATCTTCTACAACAGGGGGGTCAGTGGGGATCGCGCATCTGATCTGTATGCACGCTGGAATGAAGATACCTTTAGTTTGAAGCCGGATCTGATCAGCATTCTGATCGGTGTGAATGACGCCTGGCGTATAATGAATAATGAACGGAGCGGGGTGACGGATCGTCTTGGACGGGCATATCGTCATCTGCTTGAAGAAACGCGGGAAGTGCTCCCGAATACAGGGCTCGTGTTGATGGAACCCTTCATTCTGAAAACCGGCGCTACGGTGGACAAATGGGATGCATGGCAGGAGAAAATAGGCCAATATCAACGCCTTGTCCGGGAGCTCGCGGATGAGTTCGATGCTGTGTTCGTTCCATTGCAGGATGTGCTCAATCAAGCAACTGAAAAGGCAGAGGCATCCTATTGGTTGTGGGATGGTGTGCATCCAACGGCGGCAGGTCATGAACTGATTGCACGTCAATGGTTATCTGTCGTACAGGACAGCAAACTTAAAATCCAATAGGAAAAAAGAGCAGAGGGTCCTGTGCAATCCTCTGCTCTTTTTTTACATAGACGAACATCCGAAAATAAATTATATAAAAGTTACATATTTAGAAATCACTTGTTTTATTTCCAGAGAGGAGGGTAATTAAGAAGCGTAGCACACTATACTCAATACCCGATAAGGAGTGAATTCAAAATGGCACAGAATAACCAAAACGGAAAAATGAGCCGTGAAGAAGCAGGACGTAAGGGTGGAGAAGCAACCTCCAAGAATCATGATCATGAGTTTTATCAAGAGATCGGCAGCAAGGGCGGAGAGGCAACCTCGAAGAACCATGACAAGGATTTCTATCAGGAGATCGGCAGCAAAGGCGGGGAAGCAACATCAAAATCCCACGACCGTGAGTTCTATCAAGAGATTGGACGTGAGGGTGGACAAGCCCGGGGCAATAGTGATGGAAACGACGATCAGGATGGCAAAATGAGTCGTGAAGAAGCAGGGCGCAAGGGCGGACAAGCCCGGTCGCGTAATCGGAAAAATTAATCATTGATATAGAAGCAAGCATGAATGAATAAAATGTATAAATGTAGTCCAAGCAAACAAGGCCAGATCTCACCTGTGGAAAAGGGTGAGTCTGGCCTTGTTTGCTACAGCTGTGCTAGAACATTCAGGCAATATGTGGTTCAATCGCTTGACGATAGCTAAGCAGGGATTCATCAATGATGGTACGCAGAAACACGGGATCCATATCCGATAACAGGGATTCTGCATAACGCCAGGCATTTTCTTCAATGCGCAGCCGAATCTCCGCCTGCTCAAGAGCTGTAAGAGGACCATCAAGGCGGTTTGATAGTTCCACTAATTCTGCATCCTCGGCATGACCCAGTTCATGGGCCAAAATAACATAAATATAGGCTTCTAATGGAGCCAGCGATCCGAACAACATCCGGCATTGCTCCATAATTTCTTTTTGATATAGATACACGGTGTGAGTTCCCATGTGATATTTGCCGCCAACGAGGCGGTTATCCGGAAAATGAGTCTCCACCTGGACAAGTGCATGGCTATCCGAGCGATGCAGCAGTTCAATTACAGCCTGATTAAATAATTCAGTCTTCAGTATCGTTCACCTGTCCTCATAATGGAATTACGTACATATACAATGAGTACCGACAACTTTATTACGAGAAAAACGTCTGAAAAGTTTCAGTTATTTTCATATTATATGTTATTTTACATACATTTAGCGGAATTCCCTTCTTTTTCACTGCATGATAGGCTAAAATGAAATCGGTTACAATTGTGGGGAGGAATTCTGATGACAGTTCACCCTGGATTACGTTGGACGGCAGATCATATCGCTGAGGCTATGAAACATGGAATATCCGATGGTTTGGAGCTTATCCATCACTGGAAAGACAGGCTTACGGACACGTGGGATGACCCCATTTACGCCGGCTTTTGGTCGGATTTAGAAGGTTATGAACAGAAGGCACTCAAGGAGAACCTGCCTGAACTATCTTTTTCCCTATTTCGTCAATTCAGGGATACGGGTGAGCGTCAAGCGTATGAGCAGGCCTATTTTGAAAGGCGCGGAAGGCTTGTATCGCTAGGGTTGCTGATGGCAGTATCACCGTCTTCCTCTCGTTTGCAACTGGTGGAGGATCTGATCTGGAGTGTTTGTACCGAACAAACCTGGTGTCTGTCTGCCCATATACCGGAAGGGGAAGAAGCTGGCGCAAGAACACATATTGATCTATTCGCTGCAGAGACCGCACAGATGCTGGCAGAGCTAGTCGTGATGCTGGATGACATGCTGGATGAACGTGTGATCCGGATGGTCAAGGCGGAGATAGAAGACAGGATATTTACTCCATTGTACCGAGAGCAGCGGACTTATGGTTGGGAAGAGGCAAATCACAACTGGTCAGCCGTTTGCAGTGGAGGATGCGGAATTGCTGCTCTCCTTTTATTGAAGGATGAGCGTCTTAGAACCATGGCTGTGCAGCACACCATTCGATCCATGAATGCCTTTTTGAGTGGTTACGGGACGGATGGGGGATGTGCTGAAGGTGTGGGCTACTGGGTGTACGGGTTCGGATTCTATACGTATTTTGCAGAGATGCTGAGATTGTTCAGTGCAGGTGAACTGGATATGTTGTCAGAACCCAAGACGGGAACGATTGCTGCTTTCCCGGGAAATATTCATTTATCGGGCGGGGTGTATATTAACTATTCGGACAGTCGTGAGCGGGAGACGATTCCGTCCGGTTTACTGTCCCTTTTGTCCGATCGGCAGCAGATTCCAATCAACTCAGGGCTCCACATCCCGCTCCTCTCCCAGGATCCCTGCCGCAGGTGGGCTCATGCTCTCCGCAATGTACTCTGGACTAATCCCGCTAAGTTCGAGAGAGAGACTGAATCGGGCGAGCCCGGGATTCCAATTTACTTGAAGGATTTGTCGTGGGTGATAGCACGAGGGACGCTGACAACAGGTGAACAGCAGGAAGTGAAGGTGGCCTTTTCGGTAAAAGGGGGTCATAACGCAGAGCCTCATAATCATAATGATCTGGGACACTTCATCCTTCATGGCGGCGGTGAAAACATTCTCTGTGATCCAGGCTCAGGCGAGTATACTCAAGCCTACTTCGCACCTGGTAGGGAAAGCATTCTACAAATTGGCTCTCAGGGGCATAGTGTTCCTGTCATTGAAGGGACCCATCAGCAATCCGGAAGACAAGCCGAAGCTAAAATGCTACATATTAAACACCTGCCATCACAGGGGATAGAGGCTGAATTGGATCTGACGTCAGCTTATTCGGAGGCTCCTACACTGGCAAGATATATCCGGCGGTTACGATGGCACGGTTCAGCTGGAAATTCCGAAGCAGAGCTTTTCCTTGAAGACCACTACCAATGGAGTCCACCTTCTTCCGGTATTCAGATAGGGGAGCGCCTGATTAGAGAACCGCGAGTCACCCAGCATTTTATCAGTCGAATCGAACCTGTCTTGCAAGAAACAGGAGTACGATGGGAAGGTAGCAAGGCTGTGGTAATCATGGAGTACGATGCTGAATGCTGGAATGCACAGATCGAAGTGATCGAGACCATGGATCATGATCACCTGCCACAGAAGTTTTACCGCACCGCATTAATCATACGGCAAACCGCAGATGAAAGCGGAGATTCTCGAGATCATTCTGTACAGGAGACAAGGTGCAGATTGAAATTCACCATTTATCCGAGGTAATTCAATTCGAAGAATCAGAATTGAGGACAACCCGGATTGAACTGTTGCAAGGAAACCACTGAAGACAAGCGTGCTGATATAGTCCATCCAAGTTGCTTATGTATATGAGTAAATAAATTAGGATACGAAAAGAGGAGGCAAAGCTCGTGAGTACATCGACATCGGTAACATGGGTTGAAGAAGCATGGCGGCAGGGCGCGGACAAAACCATTCGCAACGCACAGCGAATCAAGGATACCTTTCCACACATCTCTCCGCAGGGAACGTATGACCAGAATGATCCGGAATGGTGGACAGCCGGATTCTGGCCAGGATTGTTATGGCTCGTGTATGGTGAGTCCCCGGAAAATGTGGATGCTGCTCCATTGTCCCGTTTTGCAGATAGCTGTGAACGGCAGCTGGAGGGGTGTCTCCGCAATCCGGATTCGGTGGATCACGATCTGGGTTTCATCTGGCTGCTTAGCGGCGTAGCATCCTACCGCCAGACTGGCAGCATGGACAGCCGGCGGCGGGGAATGCTTGCTGCCAATCTATTTGCTGCTCGTTTCAATGTACGTGGTCAGTTCATTCGTGCCTGGAACTTCAACTCGCCTACAATGGACACGCGCGGCGTAGTCATCATCGACAGCATGATGAACCTGCCACTGCTCTACTGGGCATCCGAGCAGAGCGGCGATCCCCGCTTCCGCTTGCTGGCGGAAGCCCACGCGGACACCGTAGCGCGCGAGTTCGTCCGCGCAGACGGGTCCATCTGCCACGTGGTGGAGTTTGATCCACACACGGGGCAGAAGCTGCGAGAGCATGGCGGACAGGGCCATGCTCCAGGTTCCGCTTGGGCGCGGGGCACCGCCTGGGCGCTGCATGGTTTTGCGCTGTCTTACCGGTATACGGGCGAAGCCCGCTATCTGGAGACAGCGGAACGCGCGGCCGATTTTTTCCTCGCCATGCTTGGCGAAGATATCGTGCCGTTCTGGGATTTTCGCGCACCAGCGGAGCATCAGGTGGCGTGGGATTCATCCGCCGCTGCGATTGCGGCGAGCGGTCTGCTTGAGCTGGCGAAGCTGTCGCCACGCGGAGAAGAGTATGCCGCAGCGGGCGAGCGCATCGTTCGCGGCCTGCATGAGCGCTACAGCTCAGGCGAGTCAGCTGCGGAAGAGGGGCTGATCATGCAGGGAACCGTGCATTACCCGGAAGGAAGGGGATTGAATGTGCCGATCATCTACGGCGATTATTTCTATATGGAAGCGCTGGCGAAGCTGCGCGGACGTCCGGGTCTATTTTAACCTCAACATGTCGGAGAATTAACTCATTGAAATACAAAACCACCTGGGCAGCCTATCTTTCACTGGGCTGTTTTGGGTGGTTTTTCGTGATATGAGTTAGATAATTTAAATATTTTTCTTCGATGGCACGCGCCTGAGGATCACAAAGTCCGCTGAAGATTGATCGGGATATCGCTGCGGGATGATCTCTTGAACCTTGAAGTCGGGATAGTCAAATAAATAATGGAACAGGTTGCGATCCTGGATCGTATCCACGCCTGGGTTGCCGTTTTCCTTCAACCGGGTGTAAAGTACAACCCATTCCTTCGATGAATGCAAAATATCATATAAGGTATTGCGGAAATCGGTCTCATCCGTGATGTGGTACAGCACATCCAGACACACCGTAAGGTCTGCCGTCAGAAAACCCCGGTTGATCCACAGGCCAGGTGTATACAGCATGAAGCTTTTGGAGGAGTCCGTGGCAAATTTCGAGGCACACAGGCGCACCGAAGAGGCAGCGACATCGACACCGAGGTATTCTTTATAATTCATAAATTGCAGCTGGTTACCATCACCACATCCAAACTCAATTACGCTGGTAATACCCTCCTGCTGGATCAATCCGTTCACAATCTCGGCCTTGAATTCAGCCAGAACCCCGTATGATCCACGTCCAGAAGTTTCTCCGGAACGATAGGTCTGCTCCCAATATCCAATGTAATCAAAGGGCTGCCGCATGTTTTTCCTCCTATCATGTACAATTCAGTTGCTTGGCGCTTGTTAAGTAGCAATATAGATAGGTTATGCGAATTGCTAGCGGGTATGATTCCCCGGAGAAGATGAGAATTCGGAATTGTTTTCCAATCATTTTTCTGAAAAATCGCTGAAAGCCTAAACATCTGGAAAGAACTTGCCGACATTAAAATTAAGGAAAAAAATGATGATAATCGGGGGGAAATGATGTTAAAGCCAAGATTGACCAAGTACATGGTGATGATGCTGGTATTCGTGCTGAGTATTTCCAACGTAGGCTTGGCCGCTGCGGCAGATAAGGAACTGTCCAAAATAGTGGTTTCCAAAAATGAGATGTCTCTCGAAGTAGGGGATTCCAGTTCTGTTACGGTAACAGGTGTATATTCGGATAATACGTCAACTAACGTAACCATTAATACATCCTGGAGCAGTAGTGATACTTCGATTGCAACTGTATATAATGGTGCAATTACGGCCAAAAAGGACGGTACAGCCACGATTACGGCAGAGTACCAGAATCAGAGCCAGGCTGTTCAAGTAAAGGTTACCAAAAAGGTAAAAGCCCTCTCCAAAAACGTGCAGACACTGGATCTGCGAACAGGGGATACCAAAGATATTATCCTTACCGCTACGTACAGTGACAATGAAACCAACGAGAATGCATCTCAAATGGCGGAGTGGTCTACAAGTGATGAGAAAGTGGCAACTGTAGTAAATGGTAAAGTAACCGGGCAGAGTGCGGGTACAGCTGTTATCACAGCAAAAGTAGGCAGTCAAAGTGTAACAGTAGATGTTAACGTCGAGGTTGTTAAACGTGTAGATGTAGACAAAAAGCAGGTTAATCTGCTGTTGAATAAGAGTGAAGATGTTAAATTAACGGCTACTTATCCAGATGGGACGACCAAAGATGTCACTGACCTGGCTGAGTGGACCTCGAGTAATGAGAAAGTCGCAGATGTGTTAAAAGGAGAGATTACGGGGTATTCCGCAGGTTCCGCCACAATCACTGCTAAATATGGAACCAAATCCGTATCTGTAGATGTAGACGTAGATCTGACAAGTAAACTGAGTGTGGAGAAACAAAGTATTTTCTTCCGCTTGAGCCAGTCCAATAAAATAGCCAACGTGGTTTTAACGGCTTCCTATCCAAACAGCAGTGATGTGAATGTGACGGATCAGGCTACTTGGACTTCCAGCAACGAGAAAGTGGCAACTGTGTTTAAAGGACAGATTACAGCCGTAAGCGCAGGATCAACAACAATCAAGGCTTCCTATAGCGGCAAAACGGTAGAGATTGCCGTTGATGTTGATACAGCTAGATACCTCGATATCAAGGATGTCGATGACAAGCTCGCAATGAGTGTTACTGGTGATAATAAGACCAAGCAATTGAAAGCAAGTGCAGAATACATTGATGCAAGCACAGAAGACGTAACTTCCAAAGCTACTTGGACATCAAGTAATGCGGACGTGGTGTATGTATCGAATGGCGAGTTGATTGCTTATAAAACAGGTACTGCAACCGTTACAGTTGCTTATGGTGGCAAAACGGTTAAGTTTACAGTGAATGTAGACGTTCCGGACAAGTATGAAATGGATAAGAAAAAAGCCTCAGTAGCTGTCGGCGGTACGTTCTCTGCCAAAGTACTGGCTGTTTATGGCGACACATCCAAGGATGTTTCGGAAGATGCAGAGTGGAGCAGCAGCAGTGAAAAGATTGCGGAAGTAGACAGTAATGGTTTAGTGACAGGTATTGCAACGGGTAAGGCTACCATTACGGCAAAAATTGAAGGCAAAACACTGACTCTGCCTGTTGAAGTGGGCATGGCTAGTGGCCTGGAAGCAGATGTAAACTTCGTAGTACTGTCTGCCAAGGAAACACAACAGATCGTCTTGACAGCGACCGATGAAGATGGATTGACTGAGGATGTTTCATCCGAAGCGACTTGGAAATCCAGCAATTCGCGCGTAGCGGACGTGAAGAAGGGTGTTATCACGGGAAATAGCAGTGGTAAAGCAAACATCACGGCTGAGTATGGTTCCAAAAAAGTGACGATTCAGGTTGAAGTTGACGTCATCTCCCGCATCGAAGCTTCTGAACCGGCACTTTCCCTGAAATCAGGTGAAACAGCACAGCTGACGGTTACTGCATATTTGAGCGACGGTAGCGAACGCGATGTAACCGACAAAGCTGAATGGAAAACCAACAGCTACAAAGTAGCTCAGGTAACCAAAGGTAAAGTAAAAGCGGTTGGTTCAGGTAAAGCGAAAGTAACAGCTAAGTACGGCAGCAAATCTGTAACCGTGGCTATCGATGTAGATACACTGAAATATCTGCAAACCGATAAAGTTACCCTGACCATGAAACCAGGGGATAAGGTTACTGTGGTAGCAACGGCAACATATGCCGATGGCAGTGAAGAGAATGTCTCCAAACCGGCACTTTGGAAGTCCTCCCGTATTGCAACAGCAACGGTGAAGGATGGTATTATTCAGGCTAATGGTAAAGGTAAAGCGACAATCACGGTGAGTTATGCTGGCGTGAAAACAAAAGTGACCATCGTTGTTGAAGCAAAATAAAACATGCGTTGCAGGTGAGATGTGAATGGGAAAACGGTGATGCCAGCTTGGATGCTGACACCACCGTTTTTTTTGGTATAACAATTATATTTTTTCGATCAACGGATTACATCGTATGAGACAGAACCAAGGCACCATAAGCAAAAGCGATAACAATTAAAATAGCCGGATGCAGTTTGGTCTTGGTCATGACCCATAAGGAGATCCCTGCTATGATCAGTGTCTGCCAGATCCCGATGGAATCGGTGGATACTTGGCCGAATTCCCACGTGAGCAGAATCATAAGCACCGCAATAACTGGCTGCACAAGCAGCGTCATTCCTTTGACTTTGGGCGATGTACGATGCTTGTTAAGTAAACGAAGCAGCAGGATCAGCGCGGCAGCAGAAGGTACAATTGTGGCAAAACTGGCGATAAACGCTCCGAACCAGCCGGCCACCTGATAACCGACAAATGCGGCAATCTTGGTAGCGATTGGACCAGGGAGCGCATTCCCGATGGCGAGCACATCGCCGAATTGCTCTGTGGTCATCCACTGATAATGGTTCACCACTTCTTCCTGCATGAGCGGGATGGAAGCAGGACCGCCACCGTATCCCAAAATATTGGCTACGAAAAATCCCCAAAACAATTCCCACCATGTCTGAAGCATCGTTTAGGACACCTCCTTGTCGGAGCTGCGTTTGGACTTGTAGCGCTGAACCAGATCCAGGTGGAATACGCCATAACCCAGGAAGACTGCAATAACAATGCCTGGATGAATATTCAGCAGCTGCAATAACACAAACGCAATGACACCAAACAGGACGGCAAAGGTTTTGCCGAGTCCGGACCATGCTTTTTTGGCAAATTCATAAGCCATCATGCCCAGCATCACAAAAATCACGGGGCGCACAGCCGCCACCATACCTGCGACGATCTTCGACTCACGCAGTGCGTACATGGAGCCAAGCAGGGCGATGATGGCAATGCTCGTGGGCAAAATGTGTGCCAGCACGGAAACGATGGCGCCGAGCACGCCTTTGGTTTTGTAACCGAGGTAAGCAGCCATCTTGGTTGCAATCGGACCAGGGAGGGCATTGGCTATGGCCAAAATTTCGCCGAATTCCTCATCACTAACCCATTGATAGCGAGTGACTGCTTCATAACGAATCAACGGAATAACCGAAGGACCACCGCCATAACCCAATATCCCGGTTCGTACCATACCCGTAACGAGACCGGTGTAATCTTTCCAACTCATGCTGTTTTCCTCCTACAGTCTCATGCCCATTCGACTTTTATATCGTTTCAATAACAACTGTGATTCGACCTTCACAATGCCAGGCATCTTATAGAGCTTCTCCAGCAGAAACTGCTCCATCTCTTCCATGTCCGCAAAAATGCCGTGCATGTGCAGTGTGCTTGGGCCCGTCATATGATAGAGGCTGGTGACCGCCGGTTCCTCGTCCAGTTTCTCGGCCACTTCATCAAGGAAGGGCGGCTCCACATCTACATTAAAAAAGGCAGAGACCTGAAGCCCAACCTTACCCGGGTTAATAACAACCGTGAAACGTTCAATGATGCCTTTTTCGGATAAAGCATTGATGCGAGCCTGAACTGCTACACGTGACAGTCCAATCTGTGCGCCCAGATCGGTATAGGATATACGGCTGTTCTGATGCAGAGCGGCTATGATTTTCCGATCGATCGCGTCCAGATTGTACATTTGCGGGATTTCTCCTCCTTTAGAGGAGCGTTTATCTGACATGATTGATCATCCTTTTCCTTCTCTATATGGAATATGAAATGTAAACCTTCAAAAATGCATTTTGCATGCAGCATTCATATTTTAATGACGAATCGTAATTGGAGTCAACCTATTTATCCATTATATTGAATTTATCCGATTTTAGGCTTTCATTTTGTCATTGGTACCAAAATTGGAACGCAAAGAGGCCGCTCTTGGAATAAAACCGTGAGCAGCTCTCTTTCTTTCTATTGTAGATGTGCGTATAGCCTATCCACATATTCGCTTCGTTCTATATACCTCTGGGAAGGTGAAACGTAATGCTTGTACCCTCACCAGGCTCAGACGATAACGTCAGCGTTCCTCCTGCTCCACGAGCACGTTCTTCCATACTGAACAGTCCCACGCCCTGACCTGCCGTTTGTACATTGAATCCGGCACCTTGGTCCGAAATAGTTACGACTGTGCCCTCCTCGGAATCTTCCACCGTTACCTGTGCTTCGGCTACATCGGCATACTTGGCGACATTGGTAAGTGCCTCCTGGATAATCCGGTACATGGCGATCTCCCGATTCATCTCCAGCCGTCTGCGCAGGTTGCATTCCAGATCGACTTCGATACCGTAGTGGCGGGTATAGTTCTCAATGTAAGTCCGGATGGCCGGAACGACACCGAGGTCATCCAGCACGGAAGGTCTGAGTTCCCAGGCCATGCCACGGACTTCTTCCATAATACCCGTGACTTGCTTACGCAGCGCTTCCACACCGGAATGAGGCTTGTCAGCCAGCAGCTGATCGATCTGAATTACAAGCGAGAAGAGACTCTGTCCGATTCCGTCATGCAGCTCACGCGAAATCCGGCGGCGCTCCTCTTCCTGAATGTTCATGACCTGGGTCATCATCGTCTGCAATTCAGCTTCGACCCGTTTCAGCTTCGTCACTTCGCTGCGTACTGCCAGGTATTGATATGGTTCTCCGTCATTGTCGAGAAAAGGCACAATTGTTGTATTCACCCAGTAGTGGCTGCCATCCTTCGCACGGTTACGAATCTCTCCGTTCCATACTCGCCCTGAGGAGATGGTTTCCCAAAGGGTTTTCATGAATGTTTTACCGTGGTATCCCGAATTGATAATCCGGTGGTCCTGACCAATCAATTCTTTGCGGTCATATTGTGAAATTTCGCAGAATTTATCGTTCACATACTGGATCTTCCCTTTACGATCCGTGAGGGCAACGATGGAGGATTCATCCAATGCAAACTTCAGATCGCTTAGCTGATGCAGCGAACCTTTCAGCCTGCTGCGGAATTCATCATCAGTGATATGATTATCCAGTTCATCCAGCAGCTGCAGTACTGGCTGCTCGGCCAGTCCGCTAAGTCTGTTCTCACGTGCGCTACTCAAAGTTTAGCAACCCCTTTTTCATGGCAAACTTGACGAGTTCAGGTCTGGTCCGCAGGCCCAGCTTATCCATGAGATTGCTTTTATGGGATTCGACCGTTTTGACGCTGATGACCAGGTGCTCGGCAATTTCCTTGTTGGCATAACCCTTGGCAATCCAGGACAATATCTCTTTCTCCCGTTCGGAAAGTGTGTCATACGGCCCGGCGTTTTCCTGTTTGGATTTGTCCAGGTATTCACTCATCAGCCGTTTGGTGGCACTGGGATACAGATACGCACTGCCCTCTGCTACAGAGCGAATGGCTGCCAGCAGTTCCTCATGCGGCGCGCTTTTGAGAATATACCCGGAAGCTCCGGCATGGATTGCACGGAACAGATACTCTTCATCATCATGCATGGTCAAAATTAAAATGGCCACGTCAGGCATCAACTTTTTCAATTCTGCGGTGGCGGTTAGCCCGTCCTTGCCTGGCGGCATGCTGAAATCCATCAATACCACATCCGGTTTCAATTCCTGTGCCTTGGCAATGGCCTCGTCACCATCTGCTGCATCCCCCACGATCCGGATATCATGCTTGCCGTCGAGCAGGGCGATCAGCCCGGAACGCACAACAACATGATCATCCACAACCAATAGTTGAATCACTATATATTCCCCCTGTCCGCTTCTTGGTCCTGTCTTCATGATACCAAAAAAAGCCACCCAGAGCTTTAATCTCTGAATAGCTTTTCTTCATGGCTTACACGAGGCCTGCTTAACTGTGAATGGCTCGCTGCAGCTGCTCTGGCCGCCAGCTCTGCTTCCCTGACTGTGTTCGGTGAGAACGTACATGGCTGCCTGCTGCCAACAAGCAGCACGGCACCGGGGATGCTGCTCTCCAGGAACACAGGGACGGCGATGGCGCATAACAGCCGCTCTGCGATCATCAACGGACAACGGCCAGGTGTACTGGCATTTGTGGTACCTTCATCCGACAGGGACGTGCGGCCTGTCCGTAGAGCAGTGCCCACAAGATCTTGTCCGGGACGCATCTCCATCCGTGTAACGCGATCATTGGTTGCGCCGGAAGTGTACCTCCAGCGCAGCATGGACCCCGAGAGATAGGCCAGTCCGCAAAAATCGGTGGATGTGTTCAGGCGCAGATTATGGATCATCTCCTGAATGCCGGAAGGGAGTTCATCGTGCATGAGAGACACTTCCTTTTTGGAATTACACCATTAGATTAGACCTGGTGACATGGATATGTTTAACCTTTGACCAAGGTGTCCTGAAATATAAGTTTATACGGTAGTTCTATTGTAGTCCCATTCGTCTGAGTTGTAATTCAGGGAATCCCCCTATTTCGGTTCTGCAAAATACTGATCTTGATTAACGTAAGGCCTCAATCCGTACACAGCAAGAACTTTACCCTATCACAACATGCGTATGACTTCATAGGATGTGACTTTTCTCACAGAAAATTCAGGGAATTTCTCAGCCAGGTTCAGGTAATCCCCCGATAACGTTCACGCCGGTTTCGCGATAAGATAGATTCATAAGGAAACACGAGGGGGACGAAAGTGATGGGTACGATATTTACAGAAAGAACAACCCAAGCGACAGAACGTAAAACGGAGGGAAGCAAAATGACACGAGAGACAGGTGGAATACTTTCGTTCGTAACAGCTGAACAGTGGGCCTGGATTGAGGAAAAAATGCAGCCCAAACGGGTGAAGTCGGGGTATAGTCTCTTTCTGGAAGGCGATGAAGCCGGATATCTGTACTACATTCGTTCGGGACGCGTGAAAATGACCAAATCGACGGAAGATGGCAAGGAAATCATTTTGTCGATTCAGCAAAAAGGGGACCTGATCGGGGAATTTGGTGGCATTGGCGGCCAGAATCACAGCTACAGTGCAGAGATGACGGAGAAAGGCGAACTCGCGATCATCTCGCTCAGTGATCTGGAAAGCGTGCTTAGCAAACATGGGGACCTTGCCTTGAAATTCCTGCAATGGATGGCACTTTCACAGCGGATTACCCAATCGCGTTTCCGGGATCTGCTGCTCTATGGCAAGGCTGGGGCTTTGGCTTCGACACTGATCCGTGCCAGCAACTCGTATGGCAAAATCACTCCTGAGGGGATCGTACTTGAGATGAAGCTGAACCATACGGAGCTTGCGGAGATGATTGGAGCTACTCGGGAGAGTGTTACACGGATGCTGGGGGCCTGGAAAGAACAAGGGACACTGGACACACTAGATGGCAAACTGATGATTCGCGATCTAGCCGCATTGCGCTGCATGTGTGGGTGTCCTACGTTTCCGAGCTGTCCAGTAGAGTTATGCCGCCTTTAGTCACACCATAGTCATGGATCACAGATCAATCTTCACTGGCGATTGGGGTCGTTACGGAGATGAAAAAAGCTGATATTGGTATTAACCGATATCAGCTTTTTCGAGTTGAGCATATTCCCTGGCGAGGATCGAATAGACCAACGAATCGTGAAATGCTCCCTTGTAAAACCAATGCTCCCGCATCAGGCCTTCGTACTCCATGCCGATCTTCTGCATGACTCGCTCCGAAGCCTTGTTATTCGGCCGACATTTGGCGTAGATCCGATGTACACCAAGGGTGTTGAAGCCCAAACCCAGCAGCGCCTGGCTTGCCTCAGCGGCATAGCCTCTTCCCTGATACTGTGGATTCATCACATAACCCATCTCCGCATTGGTGCCCTCCGTGTATATGCCAACGCTGCCAACCAGTGTTCCATCTGTTTTCAGGCAGACAGCAAGATCGAATTGAGATCTAGGCTGTTCCTGTTGCGATTGCAGAACCTGTTCAATGTACGCAGTTGTATCCTGTTCTGTGTTGGGTCCCCAAGCTGTGTACTTAGTTACTTCAGGTGAGATGGTGTACGTATGTATGCTTTCCCAGTCGTCCAAGCCGATCTCTCGTAAAATCAGTCGTTCTGTCTCTGCTAACATGCCATTCACTCCCTTGGGCGATAATTAAGTTCATTTTACCTGTATCGATTGGATTATTAAAACAAAAAAATAACTCATGAAGCAGATTCAGATCTGAATCCCTCATGAGTTATCGAAAAGGTGTTATTGTGGTTGTTTGCATGGAACCGATGGATAAGTATAAGCCAATTTGCGGACGATTTCCTTCTGCCACTTCGTATCACCCAAGGTGATGGCCAGGTTCAGAAGATCCAGATAATCGTCAAGCTGCAGTGAAGTCTTTTGCAGTGTTGTATTCATTTGATATTCGTTCCCCTTTAGCTATATGATCGATAATTCATGTAAAGTTCAATTGTGAATAAGAGACAACCTCAAGAATGATAATCATTATCACGTATACATGTATTATGCTACGAACACAGCGAAAAAGCAATGTTGAGAAACCAATTAATCATTATTTTTTTTCGAAAAAAGGCTTATCCATAACAGAAACGGAATGTACACGCCCAAATAAGCCGACGGATAGAGGAACCAGCCATTCAGCAGAAAATGATGAATTTCGGTTGTAAATGTGGTCATATGTGCATTGGTGGCATACACATCTCCGGCAATGACCGTGGCAGCACTATAGAAACATATAAGAGCCAAGGCATGAAAACACTTTATGACCGTTCGGGAACGAAGAGCTAGAAAAACCATCACGAGCGGGACAATGATTAGAAGCAGCAAAAATAGAAATCTCATGGTACATGTTCTCCTTTATCATGCTTTTGGTAAACAGTATGGGCAGTTGCGCAACGGAGCAAACTTTTTTCAATAATTTTACATAAACAAAGAGGAATTCATCATGTGAAGGATTAAATTAAAGTGGACAACCCATTAAAAGGTAAATCCGAGGAGGAGAAGGAGAACATGAAGAAGGCGTTATGGCAGCACTGGATCGGGGCATTCCTAATTTTCATTCTGACGGCAACAGCACTGCTGGGGCCAGGTTCACAGGGTCCGGCACAGGCTGCGGCAGCACCGCTTACTGTATCGCAGGCTATAGCTGCTCAGAGTGGTGGAGGAACGGCGACGGTAGAGGGTTATATTGTTGGACATGCTACCGGCTCACTCACAGCCAAGTTTACATCTCCTTACGCCAATGATTTTAACTTCCTGATTGCGGATTCTCCGTCAGAGAAGGCCAACGCAAAATTGCTGGACGTACAAGTTTCCTCTTCATTCCGCTCACAGTATGGACTTGCTTCCAATCCGAGCCTTGTAGGCAAAAAGGTCATCGTAACCGGAACACTTGGTGCATACAACAGCTATGCAGGACTCAAAAACCCAACCTCGATTACACTCTCTACCGGAACAACCAATCCTGACCCAGAACCGGGCCCAGGGACGACACTGCCTGATGGTACAGGCAAGAAGGTTTTGTTCGATAATACCCATGCCCAAACCGCTGGGGCAGCGGACTGGATCATTGATGGGGCATTTTCAGACTTCGCGAACGGGCTTAGAAACGCAGGCTTTGCCGTGGATCAGCTTGAGCGCAGCATCCCGTATACTTTTGGTGAGCAGGCCATCACCTACAATGCATTAAAAGATTATGATGTCTTCGTCATTGGCGAAGCCAACGTGCCGTTTAAAGCAACGGAGCAGGCTGCCCTGCTGCAATACGTACAGAACGGTGGCAGCGTCTTTTTCATCTCCGATCACTATAATGCAGACCGAAACAAAAACCGCTGGGATTCCTCCGAGGTGTTTAATGGATACCGCCGTGGAGCGTTCCTGAACCCGGCCAAAGGCATGTCCTCGGCAGAAGCCGAGTCTCCAGCGATGCAGGGAGTTACGAGCTCTGACTGGCTGGCAAGCAACTTCGGCATCCGTTTCCGCTACAATGCACTGGGTGACGTCAATGCCACCGATATTGTGGCTCCATCACAGTCATTCGGAATTACAAGTGGTGTAAATGCGGTGGCGATGCATGCCGGATCTACCTTGGCCATTATTGATCCGAACAAAGCCAAGGGATTGGTTTATGTGCCAAGCGGTGTATCCAAATGGGGCAACGCCGTGGATCAGGGCGTGTACAATGGCGGCGGACGTGCTGAAGGCGCATATGCAGCCATTGCCAAGGTAGGCGCAGGCAAAGCCGCATTTATCGGAGATTCCTCACCTGTGGAAGATGCGACTCCGAAATATTTGCGAGAAGAAACGGGAGCCTCCAAGAAAACCTATGACGGATTCAAGGAAGTGAACGATGGCACGTTCCTGGTCAACACCGTAAAATGGCTTGCGGTAAAAGAAAGCTATACGAGTCTGTCGCAGGTATCTGGCCTGACATTGGACACACCGACGAGCCTGCTTTCCATTGAAACCCCGGCTAACTCCACAGAACCACAGCTTGAGCCATGGGCTGCTCCGGCTGCAGGATATAAATGGTACGATCCAACGACGTTCAAGAATGGTTCTTATGGCGCCGTTACACCTTAAGGTAGAATCTTAGCGAGCTGCTTAGCTGTACTGGAGCCTGTTTGTGACACTAACGTTGCAAACAGGCTTTTTCTATTTGATGAAACAAGGCAAGGGTCTGATTGGTATAAATGAATCGTACCGCGGGAAACGTATAGGTTAACTATGTTGGCATCAATCCAGAAGGAGAGGCGGTAAATAATGACCCGGCAAGCAGACTGTGACAGTTCGTCCATGAGACAGAGGCTGAAGGAAGATTTGCATCGTGTAGCGGATCGCATGAATCGGACATTAACCCGTTTTGACAATGACAGTGTCTGTCTGCTCGCACAATTCGCTGAGATTCGTACCGAGATCAAGCAGATTGAGGTGCTCGCCTCTTCCTTTTATCTGGATTGTTACCTGTCTCCCTTCACCGAAAAATTCGCTGAGCTGACGGCAAGCGTACAGCATCTGTCTGATCGCAGATATGGTGCTCTTATCGTTATTGAACGTGAAATTCCTCTGGAACCTATCATTCATTCGGGTGTTGCTGTGGATGCGCGAGTGACCCATGCGCTGCTTGAATCCTTGTTTATCCCCGGTGCACCACTGCATGACGGGGCAGTTCTGATCCGCGGCAACCAGATCGTCTCCGCAGGCAATGTGCTCCCACTGTCCCAGGCTGCAGCAGGGGAACGAAAAATGGGAACACGCCACCGTGCCGCACTGGGGCTAAGTGAATTGACAGATGCTGTTGTACTGGTTGTTTCCGAAGAAACGGGACAAGCATCTTTTGCCGTAGACGGGGATTTGCATCCCATTAATGTCGTTGAGACCATTCATTAATGATAGGCGATAGGAGGCTTCCTAGCTTCGTGTTCATCTTACATCGTAATGTGATTTTGCACATTCTGAGATGATCTAGGTACAATAGAGGATGGCAAAGATACAGAAGCCTTGTGAATTACTCGCAAAAATGGTTGGAGGAGACGGTTAAACATGAGTTGGTTTGAAGTAATGGAGCAGCATGATTATGAGGAACTGGTCCTGTGTCAGGACAAAGCTTCCGGGTTAAAGGCGATCATCGCCATTCACGATACAACACTCGGCCCTGCACTCGGCGGTACTCGGATGTGGACGTATGCTTCTGAAGAGGCTGCTATCGAAGACGCACTGCGCCTTTCACGGGGGATGACATATAAAAATGCCGTATCCGGCTTGAATCTTGGCGGCGGTAAAGCTGTGATTATCGGCGACCCGCGCCGCGACAAGAACGAAGCGATGTTCCGTGCATTCGGCAGGTACATTCAAGGTCTAAATGGGCGTTATGTAACTGCAGAAGACGTGGGGACTTCGGAGGAAGACATGAACCTGATCTATCAGGAGACGGATTATGTAACTGGCATATCGCCAAGCTATGGGTCGTCCGGGAACCCATCTCCTGCTACGGCCTGGGGAGTGTACCGGGGGATGAAGGCAGCGGCAAAAGAGGCCTTTGGCACGGATCTGCTGGAAGGCAAAACCGTTGCCGTTCAAGGTGTCGGCAACGTAGCCATGAGTCTGTGCAAGTATTTGTACGAAGAAGGTGCCCGCCTGATTGTGACGGATATTCACAAAGATTCCGTGAAGCAAGCAGTGGATCGCTTCGGGGCAACGGCTGTTGATCCGGGGGAAATTACTGGCGTCGAATGTGACATCTATGCACCATGTGCACTGGGCGGAACGATTAATGACGATACACTCAAAACGCTCAAAGCCAAGGTGGTTGCAGGCTGCGCCAACAACCAGCTGCTGGAACCACGTCATGGTGACATTTTGCATGAGAGAGGTATCGTTTATGCTCCGGATTATGTTATTAATGCAGGCGGAGTCATCAACATCGCAGACGAATTGAATGGTTATAACTCGGAGCGTGCATGGAACAAGATCGGAGAAATTTACACCAGTTTGGAGAAAATTTTCGAAACCTCCCGTACCGAAGGCATTGCAACGTATATTGCCGCAGACCGTTTGGCTGAACGCCGAATTGAGCTGATGAAGAATACACGCAGCACCTTCCTGCAGCAAGGTCATCACGCACTGAGTGCCCGCCGACTACGTGGGTAAGTCCAGAAGGAACCTATGAGATTCATACATGTGGAATGAGTTAAAAAAGATCGCCAAGGAGGCAGGTATTCCCGAAAGGAATATCTGCCTCTTTTTTTGATATGTTACCCTGTTACAGCGTATTGGTTTACTCTTGCTGCTGCAATTGATCCTTGAAGCCGCCTTTGTAGGTGGTCGTTGGTGCTTTGACTTTGTCGATTAACAGAATGCCATCATATTGTTCAGTCGGAATGAAGTTCATCGACATCGGATGAATGACTTCATCCACCATGCCATCCTCTGCTGCAAAGACCGAGCGGGACAACCAGGCTGCAGCACCTGTAGCGTCTTTGGCTTCGGAGAGATCAATGTATGTATTACGGTAGCCGGATTTCATTAAGGTATACTCCAGACTGCCGCGAGGCATCGGAGAGATATCAAACGTTTGGCCTGTGGAAATCTCGCTCGCTTGTCCTTCATTCATATAAAGCCCGATCACATACATGTCATCCTGCAGCTTCTCATGCATCATTTCGCCCATGCTTTTGAAGCTGGATTGCCACAATCCGGAGTTCCCGTTACTTTCTCCGATTGGGGGATTAAGAATGGTCGATGTGCTCTTGGCGAGATGGTCATTGTGAGCCCAAAGAATGAATTTTTTACCTGGATACATGACGTCCATCAGCCACTCCAGATTATCGGCCATGGCACGGTCGCGGAATTCGTAACTCTCCCGAGTGTCGTAGGCAGCCATCTCGATAAATTTGCTCCGGTCCTTCAGCACACGGATCATCATGTCAGCCAGTTTCGGGTTGTCCGGGAATGACTTCACGAGCTCCTGCTTATGCTCGGTGATCCATTGAACCAATTCCTCGTACTGCGGGGCATAAGCATCCTTCACTTTATGGATGGCCGCCTTGAATTCGGGATTGTTGTCGCTGTCGATACCATATTTGTTGAGGACGGCATACAAATCCGTGATGCCCTGCATCTCAAATGCATAGAACTGCTTGCCTCTGGCAGGATCCAGACTGCTAATCCAGTCACTGATAAATTGGGTTAAGTACCCGGTCGTAAACTGCATATCATATCCTGCAAGAATCAGTGGATGATCCGTCTTGCTCTGCTCCTGAATGTATTCGTAGAGGCCGAGTGTTTCCTGCGAGTGCCAGATCGGAAAAATGGACAGCTCCATCATCTGGGCAGGCGTCAGATTTGCTCCTTGTTCATAGGCAACGGCGGCATCCCCCATGCCGGATTCGAAGGCAATGACATCATAGCCGAGTTCTTCATGCAAAAATTTGATCATGCGCGTTTTGATGGCACTGTATTCGGCAACCCGGTGAAAGTTCTCTCCCAGGCTAACTACTTTCTTGTCCTGCAGCAATGGCTTCAGAAAGGCAAGGTCACTGTAGTTGTCCGAGGTCAGGGATGTGATCTCATGGGCATGATCCTGCACCCATTGCTCCTTAGCTATAGGTGAGGCTCCTGCCGAAGCGGAGCCAGCAATCATGGCAATAGCCATGCCGAGTACGGCTGTTTTTTGAATAAAACGATGTTTCAGGTTCATGATATATATCCTCCGTATGAATGTTGTGTTGAATCCATAACGCAAGGATACGGGCTAAATCTAAAGAAAGTATAACGCGGATCTTAGAATGTAATGCATTTCTGATTCAGCAGCTTTATGAATTCATCTAATGCGGTACTGACATACCGTCCCTCCCCGCGTACAAAGGTAGTTGTGGTATGGGTAAACTGCTCAGCTAGATCATGTACAGTGTACGCATCCGGTTTCTTATGGATCACGCTGCAAGGCATAATCGTGTATGCAATGCCGGATTCTACACAGCTGAGCAAGTTATCCATCGTACTGACTTCAATCATATTGCGGGCAGATAACCCTTCTTCCTCTAAGAACATTTCCGTAATTTCACGGTAGGGGCAGCCCTGAGGGAACACTACCCATGAGACCTGGCACAGGCTCTCAATGGGTGTCTCCGTTCGTTTAGAAATAATGTGCACAGTGTCTTGCATTTCATATTCCACTCTTAACCCTTCTTTAACACAGGCACCACTGATAAACGCGCCATCAATTTCATTCGTCTGTATTTTGTGGCGAAGCACTTTTGGAGCGGTGGCGTTCACTAGCGAGATGGATACCTTTGGATGTGCAATTTGGTATTCGTTCAGAATTTCCATGAAGCGGCTTGAAGCAGCCGTCTCCACGATTCCTATTTTTAATGTACCGGATGGCTCCCCAATATCCTTCATATCCTCTTCCAGGTCGTGCAGCAGATTGTGAATACGTTCAGCATATTTAATAAACTGTTCTCCTTTGGCTGTGGGCACCACACCCTTGTGGAATCGGTTGAATAGTTGTACCTCATACTCCTGCTCCAGCTTTTTGATGCGTGTAGTGACATTAGACTGGGCATAGTTCAGTTCTTTGGCGGCTTGCGAGATTTTACCTGACCGTCCGACGGCTAGAATGATATCGATATCGGATAATTCCATGGGTTTTCCTCCTGATTGTGGAATCTCTTCAAATATAAATAAATGGACATGAGATATCTCTCGTAGTGATACTTCTATATATTTTAATCATTTTACGATATGTCTGAGCCGGCCTACAATATCCTTAATCACGATGAGAGAAGGGATGGCATGAATAATCTTTTTAATTTACTCAATCCGGTTAAGATCAATCAGTGGGAGCTAAGAAATCGTATTGTGATGGCGCCGTTAACAAGAGGATTTGCGAATGATGCGGATGGTACGGTGACAGAGGAGATGGTGGCCTATTATGAGCAACGTGCACGAGATGGTGCAGGTCTGATTATTACGGAAGGGATTAACCCCAGTCTGGCTGGAAAAGGAACGTATGGCATACCCGGTTTGTATACGGAAGAGCAAGCGATCTCATGGCAAAAGGTAACTGAGGCCGTTCACAGACAGGGCGGGACGGTCATTGCCCAACTCTGGCATGTCGGTAGATTGTCCCACTCTGACCTCATTGGAAGAACACCGCAGGCGCCTTCAAGTATTCAGGCTGAGGGGAAGGTGCATAAGTTGCACAAGCCATATCAGATTCCTGAAACGATGCGCACACAGGATATTCAGAGTACAATTCATCATTTTCAGATCGCTGCCCGTCATGCAGTGTTGGCCGGATTCGATGGAATTGAGCTGCATGCAGCTCATGGGTATTTAATTGATCAGTTCATCAATGAGAAAACGAATCAAAGAACGGACGAATATGGAGGAGGGATTCAGGGGAGATTACGTTTTTTGAGAGAAATCATCCTGGCAGTAGAAAAAGAAATCAGCGTGGATCGCATATCAATCCGATTTTCCGAGAAGAAGGATGATGACCCTTCCTATGTATGGATAGATAAGGCTGGCATGATTAATGCTTATCTTAACCTGTTCCGTGAGACCGGTATTACGATTCTTCATCCTTCAACAGATCAATATACAAGAGTCTGGGCGGGAGAGAAGACCTTTCATGAGATGATCAGGGAACAGTGGGAGCACACCATTATTGGAGTGGGAGATCTCGATATTCACATGGCAGAAGAAGGTCTGAATGATGGAGTCATTAATCTTGCTGCCTTCGGTCGGCCTTATATTGCTAATCCCGATCTTGTGCACAGATTGCGCACAGGTGAGCCGTTAGTCGAGTACGATGTGACCAAGCATTTGCCTATTTTGGTCTGAAAAAAAAGGGGGCAGCTCTAATCCGGAGATTAGGCTGCCCTCTTTCCTGTTGTCACGGGATGCAGTTATGAGTTGCTGACAATGCCGGGTTTCTTTTCAGTGAAATAGTAACCGAGGGCCAGCAGCGGCATGATCAGGCCGATCAGTGTCGTCAGACTCCAGCCACCTGATGCGTAAGACCAGCTTCCAATAGAGGAACCAATGGCACCTCCAATAAAGAAGATCGACATGAAGATTCCGTTCACCCGTCCTCTCGCTTCACCAGCAAGGGAGTAGATGACGCGCTGTCCCAGAACGAGATTGCCCGAGACTGCCATGTCGAGCGTAATGGCAACAATGACCAGCAGAACCAGCTCAGCAGTCGAATGTCCCTGAAACACGTACGCAAGGCCGAAGGATAAAACAGCAATCACCATGGCGAGACCGGTCAATATCCGGGTCAAGCCTTTGTCTGCCCATCTGCCCGCGATAGGAGCCGCAATGGCCCCGCCCACCCCGGCTAGGGCAAACCAGGCAATGCCCTGCTGGGTCATGCCAAAATCATTCGCCAGCCGCAAAGGTACGGTGGTCCAGAAGAGACTGAAGGCACCAAACAAGCTGGCCTGATACAGTGCCCGGCGGCGCAGCATGGGCAGAGTTTTAAACAGGGTACCCAGTGAAACAATGAGCTGACCATATTTCATTGCAGGTTGAGGCTTGCGTACAGGAAGAGCGCGTGATAATAGCAGAGCGAGCAGTGTAATAACGATAGCGGAGAAGATAAAGACAGCCTGCCAACCAAAAGCATCCGTAATGAAGCTTGCCACCGGGCGAGCCAGCATGATGCCAAGAAGAAGGCCGCTCATGACATTGCCTACGACCTGCCCGCGCTGTTCTTCCGAAGTAAGGTAAGTCGCGTAGGGTACGAGAATCTGGGCAACCACAGAACCTACACCGATAACCAGAGAGGATGTTAGAAATAATACAGCATGAGTGGAGAGCGCTGCTGCAGCCAAGGCAACGACCAGTAATACCAGAAAGGAAGTTACGAGCCGCCGATTCTCCATAATGTCACTGAGCGGTACGATAAACAGCAGTCCGATGACATATCCAATTTGTGTTAACGTTACGATTAATCCTGCGGCAGCTGACGACAATCCTGTCGAATCACTGATCGGCCCGATTACGGTCTGTGCGTAGTACAGATTAGCCACAATGAGTCCGCATGCCGCAGCCAAAAGGAAAACCAGCCAACGGGGAACCTGTCTTGCTTGCACATCGTTTTTCATGTTCATGATTATCATCCTCCACATGGTATTAAATGACTACTCAGTATGAGCCAATACAGCTGGAATCATCATTTTCTAAACAGTTCGTTCACTAATTACAAACATATAATAAACTAAACGTTTAGTATTGTAAATAGGCATGAAGGAATTATTTGAGATAATCAGCATTGTCGAAGGGTCAAATTGTTTATATGGAGGGCAATTTAGTATAATGAACGTATCGTTTTTAAGAAAATAGAAATGAAATGTATGGTTAGAAACAAGGAGGGGTGGGTTTAAATGACAGCCAAAAGAGGGCGTCCCCGCAACATGGAAACCCAGAATGCCATTCTGGCAGCTGCCTATGAGTTATTGCTGGAACACGGCTTTGCCGCGATTACGGTTGAAAAGATAGCTGAGCGAGCGCAAGTGAGCAAAGCAACCATATATAAATGGTGGCCCAATAAAGGGGCTGTCATCATGGATGGATACATGTCGGCCATGACAGCAAGATTACCTGTCCCGGATACAGGGTCGGTATTTGAGGATGTACGTATTCATGCGAGTAATATGATTCAGTTTTTGACCAGCCAGGACGGAAAGGCCATTACAGAGATTATCGGAGAAGGGCAGTCAGATCCAGGTCTTGCGGTAGAATACCGGACCAGATATATTCAGCCTCGTCGGCGTGAAGCTTGGGGAATTATTGAAAAGGGAGTAACGCGGGGCGAATTAAAGAGTGACCTGGATATCGGTTTGTGTATCGACATGATCTATGGGCCAGTGTTCTATCGCATGTTAGTGACGGGGGAGCCAATGGATCCTGAGTTTGTACAGCGACTATTGAATTCACTATTTGCAGGGATGAAGTCCGATTAAGCGGAGAGAAAGAGCGGAACCGAAGGGGAGCAGGGCGATTCTCATGAATCACCCTGTATGAAGGCGTATCTGGCGAGGCTGCGTCATACCTGAAACAGGGGAGAGATGGCCGAGGGCCAAGAAGCAGAAGGGCCGGAGGCAGAGGAAGGAGATTGCTGACTTAAAACGGGGGGATCGTTCCATACCACACTCGGCAATTCTCGTCGCAATAGAGGTGCTACGTCTTGGGCAAAGCGCTCCACTTGCTCCAGCTGCTCACTATGACTGAGTCCATCCACACTAATGCTCAGTACCTGATGTCCAAACGCGGCATGGTAATTCATGATTTTTTCAATGACCTGTTCCGGACTACCAATAAGTACGGGGCCACGTGCAATGTTATCTTCCAGATCTGTGAAGGGTGACTGGTTATGCTGTGCGGCGGCGGTAGCATGAAAAGCATTATAGTAAGGTGTGTAGCGACGAATCGCCTCCTCACGAGTATCTGCAAGATACAGGCTGCCTGCTCCCGATCCGATCACCGCGCGGCTTGCATCATGACCATAATAATCGAGGCGTTCCCGATAATGGTCAATCAATGCTTTGTATTTAGCCTGGGGATGAAAAGAATTCGAAGTGAAGAGCGGCTCGCCATATTTCGCTGCCAGTTCAGTAGAGAGTGTACTCGACGCGCTGCCATGCCAGATTGGTATGGATTGCTGAAGTGGTCTCGGCCAAGTGGTAACCTCATGAAGGGGAGGCCGATATGTTCCCTGCCAGGTTACGTTCTCCTCCGTCCACAGGCGCTTCAGCAGTTCATAACGTTCAGCAAGGGAAACCCACTGTTCCTCTTCACGAATGCCAAACAGCGGATAGTGCCGGGGGTCATTGCCTTTCCCGATGATCATCTCCAGCCGTCCACCAGATAACTGATCCAGCGTTGCATAATCCTCTGCAACCCGCACCGGATCCAGTACGCTTAGAACAGTTACTGTGGTAAGCAACCGGATACGTGAGGTAGCTGCAGCTATAGCAGTCAATACAACTGGAGGTGAAGAGGACAGAAAAGGTGCCCCGTGCCGCTCACCAATCCCGTACGCATCGAAACCCAAACGCTCGGCCAGTCTGGCTTGCTCCAGAATGTTGTGGAATTTCTGCTGTGTCGTGAGTGCTTCGCCAGTGACCGCATTAGGCAGGTTCATCATGAGGCTAAACAAGGCAAATTTCATCTGAACTTCTCCTTGAACTGGATTGGCCAGTCTGTGTTGTGTAATCCTATGGAAATAGTAGGATATTATGAATTGAACTTACTGTAACATGTCCGTTTCGATTCTTCTAATGGATTTTTTCTATAAGACGAAATATATTCAATATAAATGTCTAAATGTGCAGGAAATTGCCACGATTTTTATTGACCGCTGTAAAATTTAGGATTAAAATTGTACTTATCATAGAAATTCAAATTTCTGGATTTTCATTGTGGAGGTGGGAGACATGGAACCTACAACTACGATACGCTCAAATATTGAGGATTACATCAGGAAACAGGGGTATACCCTTCAATACTTTGCTGATATATCGGGGGTTAACGCCGGAACGTTAAGTGCAATTATCAAAGGTACACGGCCGATCGCCATGGCTCAATTGGACCTCATCACCCAGGGCATGAAGCTGGAAGAGGGACACTTCTACGAAATATATGGTGCTGAATGTTTTGTGGAGTCCGCACCGCACTGGAGAAGGCTCGAGCCGTTCCTGCAACGCTGCGCTGAGTTGGACAAGCTGGACTGCATACAGAGGGTAATTCAGCAAGTGACGGATGACCGCTCCTATGTGTCCGAATTGTTCGAACTTGCAGAATATATGCTCGAACGTGATCAGAAGAAGGCTGCGCGAATGCTGTACGAATGTGTCGCCGAGTGTGAGAAGTACCAGCACTCCGAACGTCTTGCACTATGCCATTATCGTATCTTCACCTTGTCTCTTGGCCAGGACCAGCATGAGAATCTCAGGGCCGCAGTTCACTTCGAGCCGTATATTAACCGGCTGGATGAAGAGCGACAGCTGGACGCAATCAGGGAATTGGCTAATACATATAGTGGATTGCGCCACTGGGATAAGGTATTTCAATTAGCTGGTGAACTAGAGCAGCGAGTTGGATTTTTGGAACAATATCAAACGAAGAAAAAAGGTTTAGATAACCATAGAGTTTCCAAGCACCCTCTATTCACCTATAGATCTTATGCGCACTTATTGATGTCTAATGTGTGGGGCGAGCGGGGAAATTACGAAAAGGCTTTGAATCTTACAACGCTGTACTCCAATGTTGTTGTTGATGACCCTACAGCAGAGGATCTAATATTTATTAAAAGATTTAAGGATTGGGCGGAAGTTAATTCCTACCTTTATAAACTGATGTTGGGTGATTACGAAGCCTTAAATTCCTATTTGGATTTTATCGATGAAGACGAAAATGAAACACTTCTTGGGTTGGTTAAGGTTATGGAAGCTGCAAATCTATACAATTTGAATGTAGACCACGCCCTCAGGAGGTTTGATCTATATATTCATCTTTTATATGAGGAAGGCAATCACGAAACGAGCTATGTTGTTCAAGTCAAAGATGATAGGTACACCAAGTTTTGGGCAGAATTAGCGTTTTATCAGCTATCTAAGGAAAGATATGAAGAAGGATTTAGGAGTCTAATGACTTGTTTGGCATCAGCTCACAAAATCAAAGATGACTCTACAATCATTTACTGTGTAGGTTTATTCGAAGAATACAGGCATCAAGCGACTGAATCTGTGAAGCTAAATTATTCAAATCTTATCAAGGAGGTTTATGGTCGATATGCTAAAAAAAGCCACGTTAGTATTAATGCTGTTTAGTTCAATCCTTTTGATTACGGGTATGATTAACCCTATGGATTCCATGAGAAGTTCTGTATCCAGTCACGGTACAGGTGGATATTAAAAAGCCTTTGATTCGTGTATAGATGTTGTTAAAATGTGGACGAGCGTTCTTTCCGAATTTAGGAAATGGACGCTCTTTTGTGAATGTATTCTAATATGAATCAATATAGGAATTGAGAGATGTTAATAGTTATCTTCCGGTAAGAGCCCGTTAATAGAAATCCATAAGTGAAAATAATCGTTTAATTCTATACAAGATGTAGAATGTGAATGCGGTTAAACACCTGAAGTTGGTTAGTCTTTAGTCTATATCTTGAATTGTTGCAAAATGCTTGGTAATGAATGAATACCTTCTGCAAATAAACTTTTTGATTTGCAAAGGAATAAAATATGAATTTTTTGGCAAACTATCCTAAAATGGTCTATAAAGAAGGGGGTGCATGCTATGAAAGGACCAAGTCAGGTTGTAGACCAGATTGAACGGAACAGGCAAGAATTAAGTCGTTTGGCGGAGCATCATGGCATGCAAGACAACAAAGTCCTTCAACAATCCATGGTACTGGACGAACTGATCAATGAATATAACCGTTTCAAATATAGAAAACAACAATATATGAACAGACAGCCGATTGCATAATGCAGTCGGTTTTTTAGTCTGAAAAAAGACGAAGGGCTATACCATCCACTGGACATTTAATGGAAACTGACTGCCCGTCTTATTGAGTGGATTCATTCAAAGAAATAGTCGACTGTAGAGCAATACAGTCGGCTTTTTTTTTGTTTTCTTTGTAGTGAGGATTTCATCTTGAAATTCCATACCAATCCCGATGTTGGCAGGATAGTCAGCCATCGTTGAAACTGGATATGATAAACGCCAATTATATCTGGCAATTTCGAAGATGATTCTCAAATGACAGGAGTGGGAGGGATCCGTGAATGGTCAAAGTACAAGGTTGTTTAAAAAGAAACTTGAACCTGCGCACCAAGCTGCTGCTATTGTTTTTGGTTCTCACTTTGCTTCCGCTGAGTTTGCAGGGGTTGGTCAACTATTACCATTTCTCACAGACAATTGACCGCAAAACGGAGCAGTTCACCATTGATATCATCCGCCAGATTAACACGAATCTGAATCGGCTGTTAAAGGACTTCGAGCGTATATCGCTCCTGCCGCTCTATGATCAGACCGTGCTGGGTATTCTGGGGAAATACAACGCGCCAATGGGAACAGCCACCTGGGCAAGATCCGACGATTACTTGAAGATGAAGCTCTATACTTCGGGTCAAGCCTATGATCGCCCGGAGATTCGCGGCATCCACCTGATCTCGAACAGTGGCATCCTGTTCTCCAATCTGGATTCCTTGGCAGTGAAGCCGGTATGGGACAGTAGGCAGGATGATTGGTTTGCAGAGCTTGGAGGCTCAGAGGGGGAATGGCGACTGCTCCCTCCGCATCATCCAAGTTATTACACAGGCAAGAATGAAGAAGCCTATATCTCCGTTGCCCGAGAGATTCGTGATCCAGGCACCCTCAAACGGCTTGGATATATTCTGATTGATATCCGGCTGGATGCCTTCCGCCAGCTGTTATCCAATCTGAATTTTGAGGAAAATGCGAGTCTCATGATTGTGGACAGCAAGCAGCGTCTTGTGTTTGAGCGAACTTCACTTGGTGGACGATCCGCGTACAATCAACTGTTACAGCATGAGCAGCTTCAAGGTTATGCCGGAAATCAAAAGGTGGTACTGGACAGGAGCCCCTATCTGTATGTACGGCATCACTCGAATTATTCCGGGCTATCGGTCATTAGTCTTACACCCATTTCTGTCATTCAAAAGGAATCAGGTGAAATGCTTACGTTCACATTTGGGTTCGCTGTTCTGTGCATGGCGGGTGTAGCCATTCTGGCGGCTCTTATATCCTATCGTGTAACAAGGCCTTTAATCAGCCTGAAGCAAAATATGATTCGCGTGGAGCAGGGTGATTTTACCCAGCGTGTGGCAAGCTTCGGCAGTGATGAATTCGGTCAGATCAGCCGGGGGTTTAACCGGATGATGGATGAGATTCACCGCTTGTTTAACGAAGTGTTCCTACTCGGTATTCGAGAGCGGGAAGCAGAGCTGTCGGCGCTGCAAAGTCAGATCCATCCTCATTTTATATACAATACGCTGGAGTCCATTAATATGATGGCCATCCGCAGGAAGCATACAGAAGTGTCCAACATGGTGACGGCGCTGGGCAAGCTGCTGCGATACACCATTGATAAGGTGGATCGGATCGTACTCCTTCAGGAGGAGTTGGCTTTTGTAGAATCTTATGTACGCATTCAACAGGTGCGTTATAACGGAAGACTGCAGGTGATTTTTGAAGTTGAAGAAGAGGTTCAGGACTGTTTGATTCCCAAGCTGATTTTGCAGCCGCTCGTGGAAAACGCAGTATACCATGGATTGGAAGGGCAGGAGGACGGGGGAATGATTTGGATATCGGCCTTGAAGTTCGATCAAGAGTTACTGCTTACCGTTCGCGATAATGGTAAAGGTCTACGCCAAGAAGAGATTGACGATTGGAACGAGTCATTCTCCCAGCTTCCCTCAAGTGAATTCCTGCGCTGTAACGCTGATGGTCAATTAGGGCTTACCAATATAGCACAGCGACTCCACCTTATTTATGGTCAAGGCGCCAGTCTGACCGTTGACGGAAGCCCCGGGCAGGGACTAGCCGCCACGATTACTATACCGCTGCAGGGGAAAGGGGATAACGTGCATGTATAAAGTTTTGCTTGTGGAAGATGAGAGGGTCATCCTCGAAGGGCTGCGGGAGTTAATTATTCGGACAGCTCCCGAGTTTCGCGTTATGGGTGAAGCTTCTGGAGGAAGAGAGGCTCTTGAATTTTTGAGAAGTGATGTGCCTGATGTGCTGATTACAGATATTCGCATGCGGGAAATGGATGGATTGACTCTGATATCCAAAGCAAGGGAAATGTATCCCGAACTGCTGATGATCATCATTAGCGGCTATGGCGAGTTTGAGTATGCACGCAGAGCAATGGAGTATGGTGTACAGAACTACCTGCTGAAGCCGGTGGAACTCCAAGAGTGGGTGACCGCCATTCAGAAAATTCAGCTGCTGCTGGACCGGAGATACGGCGTTTCGTCAAGCCAAACCCTGGATACAACGGGGGAACCCGAGTGCAGCAGTGGAGATACGCGAAAGATCATTCGGGATGTAAAGGAATATATCAGGCTTCACCCTGATGGAGATCTGCGTCTGCAGACCATAGCGGCACTTGTCCATCTGAACCCGACCTATCTAAGCCAGCTCTTCAAAAATGAAACGGGGACAACCTATTCGGAATACATCGCTGAGGCGCGCATGGAGCGGGCCAAATGGCTATTGGTTAACACCCAACTGAAAATCTATGATGTAGCGAGGTTGTCCGGTCATCAGAGTCCCAAACACTTCATGCTGGTATTCAAACAGCAGGTGGGCTGGACGGCAGGGGAATATCGGAACCGATTCGGTACGGATGAGCAGCTGTAGCACTTGACCTTCATCTAAGTCCTTGAAAAACCGTACCATTTCTATAGCTGGCGTGATTTATGAACCATTGATTCCTTCGCTATACTTTGGTTGCACGTGAACATCACTAAGCTACGAGGGGGATTTCCATGAAAAAAGCAGGACTGATGTTTATGCTCGTATTCATCATTGTTGCATTAATTGGCTGTGCAGGCTCCAATTCCGGAAGTGATCCTGAAAATGCATCCGCAGGAGATGAAGAGATTGAACTGAAGTTCATGATGTGGGGAAATCAGGCGCACATGGACGTGTATAACAAGTTGATTGATAGCTTCACACAGGAAAATCCGGGCATCAAGGTGACAATGGAATCCGTACCCTTTGCGGAATATCAGCAAAAAATCTCTGTGCTTGCAGCCGGCGGCTCGCTACCGGATATCGCCTGGGTCTCCGAGCGGATGATTCCGCAATTCAAATCCAATCACATTCTGGCAGACGTGTCCGAATTCAAGGATGATGCAGAGTTCAAATTGGATGACTATATTCCAAGTACGCTGGATCTGTTTCGGGATGGTGATCAACTGCTTGGCTTGCCGTTCTCAACCCCTCCAGTCGTCATGTTCTACAACAAATCGCTATTCGACAAGGCTGGACTTACAGACCCCAACACGCTCGCCGCTCAAGGGCAATGGACGTGGGAACGATTTGAAGAGACAGCGAAGACGATTGCCAGCAAGGATGCGACAAACCGAATCTACGGTGCCAATTTTTTTCGCGATTGGAAGACTTGGGCTGTTCTTTCCTCCTATTCCTGGTCCAATGGCAGCGGGCCATTCAACGAGGCCATGACACAGTTCACCTGGAATGATCCTTATGGTGTGCAAACCTTGGAATTGCTTGAACGGATGATGTTTACCGATGAGTCCCACCCGAAGGCGGGTGAGCAGGTGAGCTTCGATGCCGGGAATGTGGGTATGTTCTTCGACAACTACAGCTATGTGTCCAAAGCAAGAGAGATTATGGACTTCGAATGGAGTATTGCCCCGATGCCTTCAGGATCTCAGGGCAGTGTGCCCATGCTGGGTCAGGCTGGATATGCCATGTTTAATGACAGCAAACATCCCGAAGAAGCAAAGAAACTGCTGAAGTTTTTTGCTAGTGAGCAGGGAATTCAGGCCACGGCAACTTATTTTGTCCCTCCGCGGACCTCTGTACTGAATTCGGATGTTTTCATTAATCAGCCGAATAATCCTAGCAAGGAACATATTGTTCAGTCAGTGATTGATGAAATGCCTAAAGCACGCTTGATACCGGGCCATATTCGCTGGCAGGATATCGACAATGCAGTGCTGCAGGGTTTTGATCGATTATTCGCCCGCTCAGCCACACCTCAGGATAATCTGAAGCAGATGCAGGAAGAGATTCAAGGCCTGCTGCAATAATAAATAACGACTTATCGACAGGAGGCAGGGGTATGGGGAGATTGGAGGAAGCGCTGAATGGACAACACATGCTGCTTGTGGTCAGCCTGCCCGCTAATGATGCAGTACTGGCCCGGGCAGCAATTGAAGAAGGGGCTGACGCGCTAAAAGTACATTACAATGTCGGACACCGCGCCAGTGGAAATCATTTTGGTCCGCTGGATGAATACATTGAAAACTTCCGTGAAATCCGATCCCAATTTAACGGTCCGCTTGGAGTGGTCCCGTCGGGTACCCTTGATGGGACGCAACAGGAAGATGTGGCCAAGCTTTCCGGATTGGGTTTTGATTTCTATTCCATATATGCTCACCATTTACCATCCTTCATGCTGGGTGAGTTCGGTCTGGATAAAACATTCGCCATCAATGAACACTACGACCCTTCCCTGGTTAAGGAGGCAAAGCATTATGGTTTTACCGCGCTGGAGGCATCGATTGTCCCTGGAGAAGAGTATGGGACATCGCTAAGCTTCTCAGATGTCCTCCGGTATCGCCGGTTAGTTATGCAAGCAGAGCTTCCGGTGTTGGTCCCTTCCCAGAGGAGACTGGTGCAGAAAGATGTGCAAGTGCTGCACGATACCGGGGTTAAGGCGATTATGCTCGGAGCAGTCGTAACAGGTAAAACGGAGGAACAGCTGCGAAAAGCCGTAAACGGGTTTCGCAATGCCATGGACAAACTGAAGTAGAAGGAAGACGGATGAGGAGAGGAGGGCCAGAGTTGACCCATTCACGCAAGCGTTCAGGAAGAGGACCGCTCGCAAGAGAGGCCCAGATTGCAGGATGGCTTTTCGTATCTCCGATGGTTCTTGGTTTTACTCTGCTGCTGCTCTTTCCAATGGGCCTCGCATTATACATGAGTTTGACCGATTGGCCATTGCTTGGAGATCATCACTTTATTGGGCTGGATAACTACCGCGAGATCATGATAGACAAGATGTTCTGGACAGTACTGGGAAACACGGTATATTTCACAGCCGGACTTGTTCCGCTGAATATTGTGCTGGCGCTGCTACTCGCTTTGCTGTTATCCAAAAGTCTGCGTGGGATCGGAATATTCCGTACAGCCATCTTCGTTCCGGTCATGACTTCACTTATTGTGTGGGCAATTGTATGGAAGCTTATGTATGCGACAGAGTCGGGATTGATTAATCAGCTTCTGTTGATGATGGGCATCAAAGGACCAGCCTGGCTCTACAATCAGGACTTGGCGATGCCTGCGGTAATTGTCACCAGTGTGCTGAAAAATGTTGGCCTTAATATGGTACTATTCATAGCCGCAATTCAGCAGGTACCGAGATCACTGTACGAAGCGGCCAAACTGGACGGTGCAGACAGGCAGAAGACTTTTTTTCACGTGACGCTTCCCATGATTACGCCTACTGTTTTTTTGACCGTGGTGATGACGGTCATCGGCTCGCTCAAAGTGTTCGGACAGATTTATGTCATGACACAGGGGGGGCCGAGCAATAGCACCAAGGTGCTGGTCTACTATATATGGGAAAAAGCGTTCAAGCTGTTTCAGTTTGGCTATGCGTCCGCACTGGCATACGTGCTCTTTGCTATCGTACTGATCCTGACGCTGCTGCAATGGCAGCTTCGAAAGAGGTGGGTATTCAATGAAGGCGATGCCTAAGCCGTCTGTTCGTACAGCAGGGGGTGCAATCGGTACGTATTTGTTGCTGACCCTGATTTCGCTGATTATGATTGTACCGTTTATCTGGATGATATCCACGTCTTTCAAGGAGCCCCAGAGCATATTCACGTATCCACCGCAGTGGATACCGGAAACGTTCCGATTTCAGAATTATGTCGATGTTTTTCGATTGATTCCGTTTCATCGGTTCTATTTGAATAGTGTGTATATTGCTGTTGTGGTCGTGCTGGGTACGGTGTTCTTTGCTTCCCTTGCCGGATATGCATTTGCAAAAATACCATTCAAGGGCCGCAATCTGGTATTTCTCACCCTCCTGAGTGCCATGATGATTCCCCACGAGGTGACGGCAATTCCGATGTTCCTGTTCATGCGGCAGCTGGGCTGGATTGATACACATCTTCCGCTGATTTTGCTTCCGATCTTTGGGGCAGGCGGTGTATTCGGCATCTTTGTCATGCGGCAGTTCTTCATCACAGTCCCTACCGAGCTGGAGGAAGCAGCGATGATTGATGGCTGCAACAGGTTCCGGATATATGCGCGGATTATGCTGCCCATTGCCAAACCCGGCATGGCGACGCTGACGATCTTCACCTTTGTGACCATCTGGAATGAGTTTTTTGATCCGCTGATTTTCATTAACTCGCGTGAGCTGATGACATTACCGCTAGGGCTGTCCCTGTTCACGGATGAAGTGGGTACGGCCTGGCAATATCTGATGAGCGCCACAGTCATGGCAACCGTACCACTGCTGATTGTCTTTTTCATGGCTCAACGGCGATTCATTGAGGGTGTTGCGATGACAGGACTGAAAGAATAGTCGGCTAATCAATGAAAGGAGGAGTGAAAAATGAGTGAACGGATGAGCATGAAGACAGAACAAGCCGATATTGTTATTGTAGGGGGTGGCCCTGCGGGCATAGCGGCGGCCATTGCTGCCGGACGACAGGGCGTTCGTACTGTGCTGGTTGAGCGATATGGGTTCGTTGGCGGCATGTCGACTGCCGCTATGGTTTATCCTTGGATGACTTTTCACACGGAGAGCGGTGAACAGGTGATCAGGGGCATTGCTCAGGAGATCGTTGACCGACTGAAAGCGCGAGGGGGCTCTCCAGGGCATCTCCGGGATACAGTTGGTTTCGTGCATACCGTTACACCATACCATCCGGCCATTTATCAAGTGATAGCGGCCGATATGCTGCAGGAGGCAGGTGTTCGGCTGCTGTTGCACAGCTTCGTAGATGAAGTGATTGTTCAGGATAATCGGGTAGAGGCGGTTCGATTGACAAACAAGTCGGGCCGATTGGAGCTTAAGGCCAAGATATTTGTCGATACCAGTGGGGATGCGGATGCAGCTTATCTTGCCGGTGCTGCTGTCGCGAAGGGACGGGATGGAGATCATCAGTCCCAGCCCATGACCATGAAATTTCGGATGCGCGGCGTAAACCTTGAGCGTGTTAAACAGTATATTCTGGAGCATCCGGAAGATTTCTATGCCAAGACACCTTTCACAGAGCTGGATCGTATTCCGCTCACCGGGGTGAGTGGTTTTTATTCGCAATGGCAGAAGTCGGGCATTCCGATTAACCGCGATCAGGTGTTGTTTTTTACCGGGCCGGCTGAAGATGAAGTGCTGATTAACTGTACCCGGGTCCAGGGACTGGATGCTACCAATGCAGAGGATCTCACCACTGCTGAGCAGGAAGGCAGAAAGCAGGTACTCATGATTGCCGAATTCCTGCAGCGCGATGTACCTGGATTCGAGCGGGCTTCGATTTCTGCAGTTGCTCCCCAGATTGGCATACGTGAATCCAGACGGATTATTGGACATTATTCTTTGACGAGGGAAGACGTAGTTACGGGGCGAAAGTTTGACGATGTCATTGCCCGAAGTGGTTATCCCATTGATATACATGATCCTTCAGGTCAAGGCGTAGTGGCGGCTTTTATTAAAGGAGATGGGGCATACGACATTCCATATCGCTGCCTGATCTCCAGCAATATCCGAAACCTGCTGGCAGCAGGACGCTGCATCTCCACCACACATGAGGCCCATGCTACAACCAGGTTGACTCCCAGCTGCATGGCTACGGGGGAGGCTGCCGGAACATCCGCTGCATTGGCAGTGCAGCTGCAGCTTGATCCGCTGTCACTCCCGGTTGCGTTGCTGCAGAAAGAATTACGACAAAATGGAGTGGCAATATGAAATCGGAAACAATACGCAAATAATAAAGAGTCCAGTTAGACACAGATATGTGTTTAGCTGGACTCTTATGTGCATACACAATGCCTCTCGATATAGTTCTAACCGAATCAATTCATTCTTGCCTCAAGGCGCCGGGCCACGATGGAAAGGGCGTAGTTGATGACAAAATACAATACCGCTGCGAGCAGAAGCGCCGGGATGACGTAATCGAAGCTCTGACCGCCCAGGATCTGCACGTTGTGCATCAGCTCCGGCAAGGAGATGATAATGGCCAGGGACGTATCCTTCAGCAGGGAGATGAACTGACTGACCATCGGCGGCGACATGCGGCGCAGTGCCTGAGGCATAATGATGCTGCCCAGGGTCTGCATATAGCTGAGACCGGAGGAACGGGCAGCTTCCACCTGTCCGCGTTCAACCGATTTGAGACCGCTACGAACGATTTCGGCGATCATGGCGCCTTCGAATAGGCTAAGCCCAACGACGGTGGACCAGAAGACGGACATCTTAATCCCCAGCTGGGGCAGGACAATATGAATGAAGAAGATGATCAGCAGCAGCGGCAGGTTTCGAATCGTATCCACAATAACGGCGATAATCTGTGACAGGACCGGAATACGGGTATACCGGATGGTACCCAGCACGGTGCCGAGAACAAAGCTGAAGACGATTGACAGTCCTGCCACCTGCAGGGTAATCAAGAATCCATGCAGCAGGAAACGAAGGTTGGGCCAGGCATAAGCCCCGCTAAAGTCCATTGTACATCGACCTCCTTCTGTGAGTGGAGCTTAGGCTGAGTAGTGGTAGGGCTAAATCACATGGTAACCTGACCGGCCGGCTTGTTTTTCTTCGGCTTGCCCTTGCGGCCTCGTGCTTCGGCGTCGCTCTGTCCAAACCTGCGCTCCATATAATGAACCAGAAAACTGAGCGGCAGCGTTAGTACGAGGTAGAAGAGTGCAACAATGGTATACACGCTCAGCGGCTGGAACGTATCCGAATTGACCAGATCGGCAAAATACATCAGGTCCATGCCGGCAACAACGGCAAGAATGGAGGAGTTTTTGACCAGGTTGATAAATTGATTGCCGATGGATGGAAGCACGATCTTGATTGCCTGCGGCAAAATGATCAGGTTCATGGCCTGTACGTAGGACAAACCTGAAGATCTAGCGGCCTCCAGCTGTCCCCGGGGGACGGTCTGAATGCCTGCCCGGATGGCTTCTGCAATAAAAGCTGCCGTGTAGATGGTAAGACCTAGCGTACCGGAGACAAACCCGTCCAGTGAAATGCCAAGGGAGGGCAGTCCAAGGTAAAAGAAGAACACGACCAGCAGAAGCGGAATATTTCGAATGAATTCCACAAAAGCCGTACCGATCCAATTGAGCGGCTTGATGGGGGATATCCGGAAGATTGCCATGATTGCTCCAAGGATAAAACTGCCGATCAAAGCCATGATGCTTACTTGGATCGTATTGAGGAATCCCTCCAGGAAACGATCGGAATGCTTGAACAATACATCAAAATCCAATTTGCCCATGTAGGCGAAGCCTCCGTTCTCCAGATGTGAAGCGGCGACTCATGCTGTACGGGTGATTTAGTCCCTACAGATGAAAACCGCCGCTCGTTCATCGTTAATCGAGGTTACTCGGGCTTGGTGCCCAGCCATTTTTCATGTAACGTATCGTATTCACCACTGTCTTTCATGCTCTTGAGCAGGCTGTTTACTTCTTCTACAAAAGCAGTGTCGCCTTTGCGGATGGCCATTCCATATGGCTCGCTTGTGAAGTTGCCACCAACCAGCTTGTAGTTGTTGTCCGTTTGCTGCATGCCGATCAGGATGATATTATCCGTCGTCAGTGCCTCACCTTTGCCCGCTTTGAGGGCAGTGAAGGCATCCTGATAGTTGTCGAATTCCAGTACTTCGGCATCTGGAGCTTTTTCACGAATATTCTGCGCAGAGGTTGAACCTTTAACTGCGAGCACCTTCACGCCTCCAAGGCTCTCCAGTCCGGTGATGGAACTATCATTTTTTACAAGAAGGGACTGCCCTGCCTCGAAGTAAACGTCACTGAAATCCACCTGCTCCTTCCGCTCGTCCGTGATCGTCATGGTAGCGATGATGATATCGATGTCACCGTTCTGGAGCATGGGAATCCGGGTTTTGGATGTGACCTCTTTCAGCTCAACCTTGGTCTCGTCCCCAAGGATCTGTTTGGCAAGTGCCTTGGCGATATCGATATCGAATCCTTCGACCTCACCGCTTGCCGGGTCCTTCAAGCCAAAGAGCTTCGTATCATATTTGACCCCGGCAATCAGCTTGCCGCGCTCCTTAATCTGTTCAATGGTTCCTTTGGCTGCAGTATTCTCATCACCGCCACCACCACCGCTGCTGTTGGTAGCTTCTTCTCCCGTACTACAGCCGGCCAATGCCAGCGAGAGAACCAAAACAAGGACGAACGACGGCCACTTCAGCAAATTCTTCATGAGTAAAGACCCCTTTCAAAATGGAATATTCTATAATTCTCAATGATGAATTAGACGACTTAGGAACTGCTGTGCCCGCTCTTCCCGCGGGTTATCGAAAAATGCTGTGGCAGAAGCCTCTTCCACGATCCGGCCTTCGTCCATGAAGATGACACGGTCTGCCACTTCACGGGCAAAGCCCATTTCATGGGTAACGACAACCATGGTCATGCCGTTATGGGCGAGAGAGCGCATGACATCCAGTACTTCCCCGATCATTTCGGGGTCGAGCGCAGAGGTGGGCTCGTCAAAGAGCATGATTTTGGGCTCCATGGCGAGTCCCCGCGCAATAGCGACCCGCTGCTGCTGTCCACCCGACAACTGGGAGGGATAGCTGTCAGCCTTGTCGGCAATGCCAACACGGGTTAAATATTTCATTGCCGTAGCAGCTGCCTCAGCTTTGGGCTGTTTGCGTACCTTTACTGGGGCAAGTGTAATGTTATCGATGACTTTTTTGTGCGGATAGAGATTGAAGTGTTGAAATACCATGCCAATGTCGCGACGGAAGAGGTTGATGTCCACCTTTTTCTGATGTAAAGGGACACCGCTGACGACGAGTTCGCCTTCCGTAATGGTCTCCAGACGGTTGATGCAGCGGAGCAGTGTACTTTTGCCGGAGCCGGAAGGGCCAATAATGACAACGACCTCTCCTTCTTCAATGTGGAGATGAATATCTTTGAGGACATGAAAATGACCAAAGTGCTTCTGCACACCCCTAAATTCAATCAAGAGTAACCCATCCTTTCTGCAACGTTGGTTTGAAAAAGGAATAATAAGGAATAAATTGAAACTAGTTATTTAATCATACATAGTCATCCTTCTTCTGGCAATTGGTTTGTAATAAAACATGACATAAGTATGAGGTTTAATAGGGCTGTAGGCCAAAAACACGTTATATATCTGTTAAGTTGGTGAGTTGTTTGTGACGAATCCTGACAGAAAAATGAATCGAATCTCCTAGAGTTTTTACAACCTTTGGAATAGATGTATAGAGTATACTGGTGTTGATACCTATCCTATGTCCAGGGTAACGGAACAAATAACCTCAAATTCTAACGCTACATGGCAAAAAAACACAACCTTGGTCCAGATCCCGTTGATATGATGGGTGATAATACTCATTCCTGAAAGCTATGCTATGTCGATCACAGTCCAATCCCAATACAGAGAAGAGAGGATGTTCTGAACGATGAATACATACTACTCCCCATTAAGTGCAAGAGAAGGTATCCAAGCGAATACGAAATCCTATGAGGCTGCTCTACCTGACATTCCCGCTCGGGATTTCTGCATCACGGACTACGGAGCAAAAGGAGACGGCGTGACGGACAATACGGAGGTGTTCAGGCTTGCTATAGCGGCGTGTGCGGAAGCAGGTGGCGGACGAATCGTTATCCCGGCAGGAGTCTGGCTGACAGGTCCGATTGTGCTTCGCAGTCGCATTGAGCTGCACACAGAGGCGGGAGCTTTGGTTACGTTCAGTCGCGAGTTTGATCATTATCCTCTGATTGTTTCGAGCTTCGAGGGGTGGCAGGTGGTGAGATGCCAATCTCCAATTGACGGAGAATCGTTGGAGGATATCGCGATTACAGGTGAGGGAATATGGGATGGCAGCGGAGAAGCGTGGCGTCCAGTCAAACGGTCCAAGATGACCGCTTCACAATGGAGTCGATTGGTTGCTTCCGGCGGTGTTGTAGAGCATTCAGGTGAAAATGAAGAAATCTGGTGGCCTTCGGCCTCGGCCCTCGAAGGTGGCGCCATCGTCAACCGGCTTCATATGGAGCAGGAGCGTGAATTGTCCGCTTATGAGGATGCCAGAGACTTTTTACGTCCGAACATGGTCAGTTTGCGTCGCTGCAAGCGGGTGCTGCTGGATGGTCCAACATTCCAGAACTCACCTGCATGGAACCTGCATCCTTGGGCATCGGAGCATGTTACCATACGTAACGTGAGTGTACGAAACCCGTGGTTTTCTCAGAATGGCGATGGGCTGGATATTGAATCATGCCGTCATGTTGTCGTGGAGCACAGTGTGTTCGATGTGGGGGATGATGCCATCTGCCTGAAATCCGGTAAGGACGCGGAAGGCCGAGAGCTCGGTTTGCCATCTGAATATATTACAATTCGGGACTGTACCGTATATCATGGTCATGGCGGATTCGTTATTGGCAGTGAGATGTCAGGTGGTGTACGGCATGTGCGGGTATCGGATTGTACGTTTATTGGGACGGATATTGGGCTAAGGTTCAAAAGCGCCCGCGGGCGCGGTGGAGTCGTTGAAGATATTGAAATTCAGCGTATCTATATGAAAGATATCATCATGGAAGCCATCTCGTTTTCCTTTTTCTATGCGAATATGGAGGGATCAGCCCGCGGCAGCGATCTGTTTCAGGACATTAGTGAAGAGACCCCGGTGTTCCGCGATATTCGAATATCGGATGTTATCTGTGCAGGTGCAGAGATGGCTTTATTCGTAAGCGGGCTGCCCGAAATGCCTCTGGACGGTGTAGTGGTTGAAGGATATGACGTCACTGCTCGGAACGGTATACATTGTGCTCATGCGAAGCATTTGAGAATTGCCAATCTGAGAGCCCGGATTTCCGAAGGATCATTGATCCATTTACACCAGTGCAAGGGAGCTGAAATAGAGGGAATTCAGGGAAAAGGGCCTGACGGCCGGCTTCTGATTGTAACAGGACACGAGTCTGCCGGAATTGTGTGCCGGGAGGACGATGCAGATGAGGAAGGACGCCAGATTTCCATGGGTCCTGAGGTGAGAAGCGGTGTGCTCATCCGCAGATAAGAATCCTTGATACGAAAGAATAGCAAGTCGTTCGTTAATTCACCTTCAGCCGCAGTGGTGTAGCGTGTGTCTCCAGATATCATCCTGATTTTTGTGATATAGAGACACATTCATCCGGGGAGGGCTACCCACTCGGCTTCTACCTTCAACTTCCCAAGATTCCCCGTACTAGCGATGCTCTTTTCGATAGCGCAAAGGGGTGGTTCCGGTCACCTGTTTGAATGTTTTGTTGAAATGAGCCGTGTGCTCAAACCCGACCTTCTCCGCGATCAGCTGCACCCGCTCCTGGGTGGACAATAGGCGCCGCTGCGCTTCCCGCACCCGCACAACCCGTAAGTACTCACTGAAGCGAAAACCGGTAAACCGACTGAACATCCGGCTCAGATAGGATGGACTGATATAGAAACGGGCTGCCGCATCTTCCAGGGTAAGCGGTTCGTTGTAATGTCTGTTCACGTAAGCGGCAATCTCGCCGATTTTATCCTGCATTGGGTGAATTGGGCCGGGTGACATCAGGCGACTATTTTCTTCTACCCGATAGATATGGATCAGAAGCTGAGCGAGCAGGCTTCGGACAACCATCTCATAGTGAGGGCGGCGCTCCTTGCATTCGCGCAGCATCTGCCATAGCATGCGTTCCATCTCTTGCTGCTCTGATTCTGGGAGGTGAAGAAGCCTTGATCGTTCGAAAGGGAGCAGACCGCACACACCGAGTTCCATCCCGGTGGCAAACGAAGGAGAGAAACCGATAAGAATTCGTTCGAATCCGGGCCTGTTTCCTCTGGACGTTGTATGCACATCATGCGGATTAATGAGGATCAGATCACCTTTTCTCGCGGTCAGGAGCTGGCCGTTCATGGAATACACCCGTTCTCCTTCAAGCAGGTAATACAGCTCGTAAAATGAATGAGCGTGAGGCTGCGGCATGGCATTGCCTTCATGTCTGCGCATGTATTCAATGGTGAATGAATTTTCCCCAATGCGATATTTGGGTCCGATTCGATCCTCAATCATACTCATGATCAGGCTCCCTTCTACTTCGTCTGATTTACGTTTATATCCATATCATAACGGAAAATCCAGTTTGTTGTAAACGCTATCAAAAGTTTCGTTAAAATGGAATGGACCGGTTCTAAGGGTGACAAACGAACAGCGATGTTTTACAGTAGGGAGAGTGAGGCCAAACTCTGGAAGAGGGTCTCCAATATGATTTGGAAGGAAGGAAACAGGTTATGACGACACATGAATTATCGCCTCTGGTTGCTGCACTGGATATGCAGCCCCACGTTGAAGGTGGTTGGTATAAAGAAGTATGGAAGGCTTCTTATCAAATCCCGCAATCTGTTCTGCCGGAAGCTTATTCGGGCCCAAGATTCTCTGCAAGCTCGACGTACTTCCTGCTGCACCCGCATGAAATTTCCGAGTGGCACACCGTACTGTCCGATGAGCTGTGGTTGTGGCACAGCGGAAGTCCAATTGAATTGAAACTGGGCGGCAAAGGGGAAAACCCTGAGAATGAGGAAGTGCTTGTGCTTGGCATGGATCTTGCAGCAGGGCAATCGCCGCAGGTGCTTGTTCCAGCTGGGGTATGGCAAACGGCACGTCCGCTGGGAGATGAGCCTGTGCTCGTAACGTGTGTGGTTGCGCCAGGTTTCCACTATGATGATTTCAAGCTGGTTTCCAAAGGCTGATCGGTTAAAACGTTTGAACGGCAAAATCCCGATTCGGATGCAGATGCATTCGAATCGGGATTTTTTTGGTTTTCCTATATTTCATGAAGCTTGTCTAACTGACTGAGCTTAAAAGTTAAAGTTATCCGGATCCGAACCGAAGCGTTTGTTTTCGTTCAGTCCATTAATCTGTTCAACCTCATCCGCAGTCAGTTCAAAATCATATAGATCAGCATTCTCTCGAATACGCTGTGGCGTAACGGATTTGGGTATGGTCACGATGCCGTTTTGAAGATCCCAGCGCAAAATGACCTGTGCGGGGGATTTGCCGTACTTCGCTGCAATCTCCTGAAGAAGCGGGTGCTCCAGCAGATTGCCTTGGCCGAGTGGAGACCAGGCCTCAATCTGGATCTGGTGTTTATTGCAGTAGTCCCGGAGCTCCGATTGAATCAGCAGCGGGTGAAGCTCGACCTGATTCACAGCAGGTTTGATGGTGGCATCCGTCATCAGATCCTCCAGATGGTGAATCTGGAAGTTGCTTACGCCTATAGCGCGGATGCGTCCTTCCCGGTGCAGTTTCTCCAGCGCTCTCCATGTATCCTTGTATTTGCCCTTGACTGGCCAGTGAATCAAATAGAGATCAAGATATTCAAGTTCGAGTCGTTCCATGCTGGCTTCGAAGGCGGCCAATGTCGATTCATAGCCTTGGTCGCTGTTCCATACTTTGGTGGTAATGAACAGATCCTCGCGGGCAACTCCGGATTCACGAATACCTTGGGCTACACCGGTCTCGTTATTGTAGGCTTTGGCTGTATCGATGCTGCGATAACCTGCCTGAATGGCCGTTTTGACGGCTTCAACCACTTCTTCTCCATCTTTCACTTTGAATACGCCAAAACCAAGCCAAGGCATTTTGACTCCGTTATAGAGTGTCGTTGTGTCCTGCACGTTTTTCATGATCCGAATTTCCTCCCCTGTTCCTTCAATTATCTCAATATGTAATTACCCTGCTGTAAGGCAGCCAATCGTATATGATAGGCCATCTTTCCTGATTATACTAAAACCTCTTGGGGAATGGAAAAAGGTAGACAGCAATTTTACGGAAAATCAATCTGTTTTACTCTTTTTTGGCAGCTGGAGGTTTGGTTTTGGTGCTTGCGGGTGATAAGATGAAGTATACGCGATGTGGAAGCGAGAATAATGAAAAGTGCTGGTTACGGCCTTGGAATACTCACATTCGAAAAGAACGGAATATGCACGGATGGGTCCAATCGGGATCAGACGTGCGATTAATGATAAAGGAGCAAGAATGATGGCAAAACCTAAACAAACTAAAAAGGCAGCAGCCTGGTCACTCGTCGTAATGGGGGCAGGCTTTGCCGCTTCATTGCCGTTTCAGGGCAGTGTTGTAGGCAAGCTGCTGGTGGGTTCATTTGAAGCGGGATTGGTAGGGGGGCTTGCCGACTGGTTCGCTGTAACGGCATTGTTCCGCCACCCGCTCGGCATTCCGATTCCGCATACGGCCTTGCTGCCAAAGAACCGGGATAAGATGACGGAGGGCCTTGTTTCTGCGGTGGAGAACAACCTGCTCAACAAAGACAGCATTACCGAGAAAATTGCCGGTTTCAAGGCAGCGGAAATGGTACTCGACATCATGTCACGTGAACTTCACAATGATGGCGTCAAAACGATGATCGACACGCTGTGCAAACGTATTCTGGCTGGCCTGCCGCTGGAGCAGATTGCGCCGCTGGTTGCAAGCGAGATCAAATCACAAGCCGGGGCTTTCGACCTTGGACCGATTCTGGAACGGGCTTCCATTCAATTGAGTGAGCGTGGATATGACACGAAGGCATTGGACTACGGGTTGAAGCAGGCAGAAGAGTGGTTGGTGAAGCCGGAGACCATCACGTTTCTGGGTGAGAGCGGCATGAAGGCGATTAGTGGCATTCAGATGAATGGCCTTATGCAATTTGCCATGAATGCCTTCCTTGGCTATATGAATGAGGAGAAGCTTGGCAGCATTCTGCAGGGATATTTGTTTGACCAGGTGGAGGATATGAAGCGTGAGGGAAGTGCCCTCCGGTATAAGGTGTTAGGTCTGGTTCGAACTCAAGCGGTACGTCTTGCCTTGAACGAGAGTGTTCGCGGCGGATTGAACGGCTGGAAAGACAGCCTGTTGGACAGCTGGAACGCGGAAGAAACCGTGCTGAACAAGCTTACCGAACTGAGGGAAAGAGCACTCGCCGCGATGGAAGATGGAAAGTATGTGGAGACGTATGCGCTCCCTGCCATTGAGCGGGTATTGTCCGATTTGCGCTCAGACAGTGTATTACTGGATGGCATGAATGCCAAGATTGTCGAAGGCGTGACAACACTGCTGGAAAAGAATCATTCCAAGATCGGTAATCTGGTCCGTGAAAATGTTGATAAAATGGATAATGCCTCGTTGATCTCGTTGATCGAGGATAAGGTTGGACAGGATCTTCAATGGATTCGGATCAACGGTGCCGTGACCGGATTCGTTATTGGTATTGCGCTTACTGCCTTAAGGATGGTGCTGGAATAAGATTATAGGCATAGTAAATTGGAGGGCTGCCCTAATATGGGGCGGCTCTTTTGCGTGTCTGCGCAAATGCTGCAAATTTGTTGCAAAAATCAGGAAATTGGGTAATGTAACCCGAATACTTTAATGGAACCATTTAGGAAGAAAGTTATATAAAAACGATGCCGTGAGCCGATGTGGGCATGTTGATTTTGTACTATGATGCAGTTAACAAATGATTAGGGCGGATTCTAAAAGGCTGCTTAAAATTATGATCGAGGGGGGATTGGTATTCAACGTACGGGTGGGCTTAAAGGCTTCATTGCACTCATCATCATGGTTACTTTAATTTTGGGAGGCTGCAGCAATATGAAAGAAAGCGAGAAGCAAGCATTGTTCCAGGAGGCGGAAGCCAGTGTGATTCAGCACTTCAAGCAGAAATTTGAACTGGATGTCGTAATTACCAGCAAGGAACTGTTACCTGAAATGGCGGTTTCCCAGATTGGTCTGAAAGGGCATGTGAAGGACCATGAAGATCAAAGTTTCGGCATATCATACGATTACAAAAAGAAAACAACCAAAAATCTGGTCATAAGCCCGGAAATTGAAGAAGCAATCAAAGCAAAGGGCAATGACCCATACGCCAAATAAATTCAGGAGGTGTAATTATTGAGCAAACCGCCGAATATTGATGACGAGACATATAAAACATTATCCGACCTGGCCTACCAGGATCAAAAAACGGGTGATAAATTAACCGAACTTCCCGGATGGGAAGTGCTTGAAGGGACGGAAAGCAACAGATTGTCCGGCTTTGATGCCGTCACATTCTACAACCCGGAGACCAAGCAAGCAGTCATTTCATACCGCGGTACGGAGGGGAGTGCCTCTCTGGACAGATCTGTTCCCGATTTTGTTATGGATGGACGCATTGGTGGCGGCGAATTAATCCGCAAAGGCCAGCAAGAGACCAGCAAATTTGTCGATAGTCTTACACCGGAATGGCTCGACAAAGGTGTTGAGAACGTCAAGGATTTCACCGGGGTATCCAAAGTGGAAGATTGGGCCGGGGACAGAGTACGCGATGTGGAGAACTGGGCTGGCGACCGAGTGAAAGATATCGAGAAAACCGTGTCCCCAACAGGTTGGGCTAACCAGATGTATCAGGCCGAGAATTACGCGAATCATATGCAGGATAAGCATAGGGATCTGAATTTCTCGATGACAGGACATTCCCTTGGTGGGGGAAATGCACAGTATGCATCCGCGTACACAGGCATACCAGCAGTGACATTTAGCGCCCCATCCGTTATGGGTAACTTGACCCCGGAGGTACGCCGTCAGGCGGAAGCGGGTAAATTCGATGGCCAGATTACGAACTATGCGCATCCTGGCGATCTCGTAGCGAGCGGTACGCTTGGGGGATATGATCGGCATGTCGGATCAACCTATTACATCAATTCTGATTACGCGACAGCGAACGACGGTGTCAGCATCATAGACAAAGCGAAGAACTCTTTTGGCGGCGAAAACTATCACAGCCTTGATCAATATAACTTCAAGAATGGCTATATTTCCAATGAACTGTACGATCCGATTACCGGAGAGAGGATTGGTTATTCACCTCGTCTGATGGACTACTTGACTGGCTACAGCAAAAACATGGGGCCACGCCTATCGAAAACAGGTGTAGGCGGGGGAGCTGCAGGAGCTGCTTCCGGTCTGATTCAGGTAACGCCGGAAGAACTGAAGAGCGTCGCTTCCCGCTGGAAGCAAAATGCACAGCAGTGCAACGCTGAGCTCAATCAGGTGCGCAGCCGTATGGCTCAATATCTGCATACCAGCCGCAGTCGCAGACTGGAGCCCATTGTAACCCAGCTTGATGCGTCGATTAACGAATTAAGTACATGGCATATGAAGCATACGAGTCAATTCCTCGACTTCATTGATCAGAAAGCAGATGCCTTCCGCCAGGCGGATGAGAGTCCGGTTCATTTTAATTAAACAACGGAGCTGCCAGGAGATCGATAATGATATGTACATAAGGGGAGGGGATAGGCATGAGTGGACAATTGCTGGTGGAACTGAATGACCTTCGAATTGCGGAGAAGGAGCTTACACGGCTGCTTGCCCGCCTGCAGGCAGATGAGCAGGAAGCCAGAGCCCTGTATGCACGGCTGAATGACTGGAAGGGTCAGTCGGCTGACTACACCAGGCAGCAGATTGAAGGATTCTTCGCCGGGCTGTCCAGTCGAATCCATTCAATTGAACAGCAGAAGCAGAGCTTGCTGCAATATATTGAGATCATGATTCAGACGGATCAGGAACGCTAATCGTAAATTCTGAAACTATGGATGGGAAATCTCATCTAACAAGAAAGAGCCTTGGCATCTGCCAAGGCTCTTTTGTTACGTTTAACCATATTTTGAAGACTGCGTGTTATCTCTTTTTGTGGCGTGTTGCGAGTGCAATGCCCAGGAAGGACATAATCAATGCCAGAATCGATACGATCAGTGTTGCCTGCTGCAGCTTCAATGTACCCGGATCTGAATCCGTATTATTCGGCTCACCTGTAACCGTGTCGTTCAATGCATCGCCGAGCGTGGTATCATCGTCAGCCTTGGTATCGTCTGCAGCATTGTTATCTCCAGCAGCTGCTTCGTCATCGCTTGCATTGCCAGCTGTACCTGCGCTGTCATGGCCACCTGCTGCGGCTTGATTGCCTGCAGCTGCAGGATCTTCGCTAATAGCCGTAATACTGTGAGGTGTGCTGTCACTAGGTTGTCCTGTCCATTCTACGATACTGCCATCGCTATAGTATTGGAACGCATCCCAGGCTACTTCAGTTGCTGCATCCGGATTTTGTGCGACAAAGTTGAACTGTTGGAATTGTCCGGCGAGGATCCCCTCGTTATCTCCATCCACTTCCCAGGTAATCGATGTTACTTCATTTGAGCTGTTTTTCTCCGTAGTGATTTTCCATCCAGCCAGTGGCTGATATTGCTTGAATGCTACACCTTCCGGAACCTTCATCGTAATCTTGGTTGTTGGCAGATCCTTCTCGGAAGGGATCTTGATCGTGTATGTCTGCCATGCTCCGGTCTGTGCAGCCGCTGGGCTGACAGTGACGTGAGCACTCGCGAAGCCGGCGAACAGCATGAGCGCTGCAGCACCCGCCGCTATAGTGGATGTAAGTTTGGAAGTCCAGGATGTTCTTTTCAAAATAAATTACCCCTCTCTTTTTCTAAAAAATTATGGATTCGCTGTGTCGATCTCGAACTCGGTATCCAGTGAATCCAGGGATCGAGTGAGCAGGTGAACCTTGATGCTCCATCGTCCAGGCATGGAGATGTATTCTTCCGCCTGATATACGCCTGTATCGTTTTTTGGAATGGTGATTTCATAGATGCCCATGTCCATATCCAAGTGAGTCAGCGTTAAGGTGATCTGTTCCAGATCATTTACTACGCTGCCGTCAGGTGCTTTTACGCCAACCTCGAACTGATTCTCACCTGTAACATTGGGGCTGACCTGGAGCGTGATCGCTGAGCCATCGTCTGTGGTTTGCACTTCATTGAATGGACCAGCAGCTTCAGGTTGTCCGGGGGACAGATGGGTGAGTACAGCGGCCAGAGCCAGTACAACGGCACCTGTAGCTAGTTCTGCCTTAAGACTACCTGCCAGCCGGTTGCCTTTTCCATGTCTGGCCGTTCGGGCATGACGCCATGCGAATGCAATCATCACCAGCAGCAAAACGATCTTGGCGAGCAGCACGTAACCGTAAGTAGTGGTGAACAGGGACGTCAGTACAGGTTCGGGCAAAATAACCAAACTGCTATAGATCCCTGTAGCAACCAGAGCGGCTACAGCACCAATGCCCCAAGCTGCAAAGCGGCGGATAGCTCCCCAATACACCTCTCCTCGTACCTTCGGAGGCAGTTTGTCAGCCAGTGGAGGCAGACAAACTGCCATGGCTGTCAGGGCACCAATCCAGAATGCTGCTGCAATCAGGTGCACATAGTCCATGGTTATGGCAAGTGTACGCTGCTCGGCTGCAGCAGGATGGCCTGTCATAGCATGCGTGAGCAGCCATCCCAGTACAAGTACCAGTGAACCGTAAGATGACCAGATGCGGATCTTCAATGAGCGATCCCGGTCATATCCTGACAGGATTGTGACTGCAAGCAGCATCAGAATGAGCATTTGTGCCATCCAAATGAGGCCAAACGACGTTAGCTTCAAGGCACTGCCCATCAGTGCCCAGCTGAATTCATGGATAGCTACCCCTGACTCGTAAATCGTATTCAGCGGCAAACTGATGATTGCGGCAACAGAAGCTGCGGCATAGCTGATCCATAACAGCTTATAGCTGCCTGGCACCTCCATGGGCTCTCTTGCCATGGATGCCGGAGCAATCCGGAAGAGAAGGAAGGCGAGCGTGCCCAGGATGACAGACAAGGCAAGATATTGAATCCAATCGGTCAGCGACAGTATCCATTTGATTGGGCCGCCTGTTTGACCCGTGCCGGAGGTCAGGTCCGCCAGACCCGCAGGGGCACCTGACGGTTCCCCAATATGGAATACATAGGCTCCCTGAATGGGATGGCCATCAGCCGACACGGCTTTCCAGCTGACGGCATATGTACCGTTGCCAAGTCCGCTGCGCAGCCCCGTTTCAAGCACATGAGGACGCTCGGCGTCTATCTGCACGTTGCCGTCATCCGCTTGTGTACCGTCAGGTGCGGTAATTTTAATATCATAGAAGGCCGTTTGCAGCGATTCATTGAATTCCAGTGTCAAGCGCTCTGGAGCAGTGGCTACCAGCTCGTCCTCCCCTGGCGAGGCCTGAACAATATAAGCATGGGCTGAAGCCCATTGCGGCATAACCAGACAACACATGAGCAGCAGGGAAAGCATTACGGCCCAGTGCCGTTTATCCCATCTCATCGTAAAACGTCCTAAACTCAAAAAAACATCACCCTCAGGTTATAGAATTGTAGTTATTCTTCGGATGCCGATAACAATCTATACCATTATAACTTTGTCCAAAATAACGGCGTATGACTACATCGGGCTATAAAAAAACGATTATATTCCAAGAATTGTGACAAAAGCATGAATGCTTGCTACTTGCGCAGTTTTCGTCCGGCAAGGCCGCTTTCAAGTGCGTAGCGAGTCAGCTGAACACGGTTTTCGAGCTGCAGCTTCTGCAAAATATTTTTGAGATGATTTTTCACCGTTTGATCGGAAATGCCGAGCTGGTCTGCTATTTCGCGGTTCGTATACCCGGCGGATACCCACTGCAGAATCTCAAGCTCCCGTGTGGTAAGCGGGTTATCCGGCACATCTTCACTTCGGGGCGCAGGGAACTCCTGCAAAATCCGGTACGCCAGTTCCTTGCTGAGCGGTGCATCGTCTGATACGATCGCGTGCAGATATTCCAGCCAGGTGGAGGGAGCCAGGTTTTTGAGCAAATAACCCTGGGCACCCTGTTTCAGTGCTTCGAACAGATACGTTACATCGTCGGAGACCGTCACCATAACGATGATCACGTAAGGATAGCGGAGCTTGATCAGCCGAGTGGCTTCGAGACCATCCATATCGGGCATCTGTACGTCCATCAGAATAAGATCGGGCATCCACTGTTCGGTAAGTTCCAGTGCTTCCTGTCCATTTGATGCCGTACCAATGACTTCAAATAGGCTGTCTTCCGACAAAATGCTGCATATCGCTTCGCGCGCATGGGCATGGTCATCGACAACCAGTACACGTACATGTTCCATGTTAACCATCCCCTTTACCTATCGTCATTCGTGTTAAGCCGGGTTCGGAATGCAGAGAAAAGGACCAGCCCATCTGAATGGCACGCTCCTTCGTAATCCGCAATCCATATCGGTCCTTGAGGTGAAATGGATCGCCACTAACGCCTATGCCGTTATCCTGGATGCGAACAAACCAGGAGAGAGAGTTGCCCTCCGCTTCCACTTGAACATAGGAGGCCTGAGCGTGTTTGCGTACGTTAATCAGAGCTTCCCGAATGCAGGCGAGGAGCTCAACTTGTTCTTTTGGCGTAAAGAAATGACTGTCCAGTTCCCAATGAACCTGAGCTCCCGGTATCGTTTCCTGTGTTAGCGATTCGACCTGTCCCTGAAGTGAAACTCCTGTAGGCATGGCGGTATGGCCGGGCACATATCGCAGCTGGGCAATGGCCTGCCGGACATAGGTATTTACTTCGTGTACGGTCTTGCGGATTTCCTGAATTTCATGTTCGTGCCCGGTGCCGGCCATACTCCGCTCGGCTTTGTCAGTTTTGACTGACAAGAGAAAAAGGGATTGCGCAATCCCATCATGAAGTTCGCGGGCCAGCTGGTCCCTGGCCTCAAGGGCTGCCTTGGAGGCACGTTCCTGTTCCAGCGCCGCTCTTGCGCCTTCCAGCATCTTGAACAGTCGGCTCAGCAGCGTTACGCTGACAAGGTATACGATAACGGGAGTGAGCCAATTCCCCGCATCCATGGAGAGATAGGGCATTAAAAATTGATGACGTATGTATTCCCAGAGACCAACGGTTAATGTGGGAATCAGCAGGATCATCCACTTGATTTGTTTGTAGGACATGCATCCAGAACTCCTTTAATATCGACTCTTCGTACGAATCTATGCCCCATTATAACCCAACCTGTCCCTGGCACCTAGTCTGTTGATCTCGGAGGATGTATAGGTGGATACGGGAGTATATAGAAGGATATCTAAGAACGACATGTCGTGACAGAATGTCATGGAGTGTGAGGCTGGATGTATACGGGAGAGGGGAGCTGTGCCTGTTTTCCCTGAGGCGGAAGCTTCTTTATACTTATATAGAACGTGAATTCATGACAAACCATGTTAAGGAGTGAACGCAACAACATGAATCAAGAGGTATTGGAACGTCGTAGTGAGTTGCTCAAGAAGAATATTCATCAGATGCTTCTTCAAGACAATCAGCACGGAATCAGTCGCCAGGATAACATGTTTTTGCAGCAGATGATCAAAGAGCTGCATCAAACTTCACATGAGCTGAACACCACCCGTTAATTGGAATTGGTTCGTTAAGAACTGTCCTGAATTCCAAGATTGACTCATTGATGAAAATGAAAATGGCGCTATCCCCAATGGACCGGGGGTAGCGCTTTGGCATTATATAGGGATTTTGTGGACAGCCGTACGATGGCGTGCGTTAGGATAACAGCTGCTGTGCTGTCTTCTTCTGAATGTAACGGATGAAAAGCTCCGCCAGCTCAGGATCGAATTGGGAGCCTGCACATGCCCGCAGTTCGTTGATCGCTTCATCCACCGTTTTGGTTTTCTGATACGGTCGTTCGGTGGTCATCGCGTCGAATGAATCAATGACAGTCAGCATTCGGCACAAGCGGGGAATTTCACGGTCTCTTAAACCGTAGGGATATCCTTTGCCGTCAAACCGCTCATGATGCAATTCAATATACGGGATCAGATCGTTGAAACGTTCGTTGGTCATCACCATTTTTTTGCCCCAGGTGACATGTCCTTTAATCGTTTCCCATTCCTCTGCGGTAAGCTTTTCCTTTTTGTTCAGGATGGACCACGGAATCTCCAGCTTACCGATATCATGAATCAAAGCACCCAGTACAAACTGCCGTTTCTCCGCATTGTCGAGTTCCAGTAGCTCACTGAGATCCAGGGCGTATTTATATACTCTTTTGGAGTGTTTGAATGTGTCGATATCCTTGTACCTGAACAGGTTCAGTTGTTGCTCGATATCCCGCACATCCTGCACCAGGTCAATTTCATGTTCCATGCCGTCATTGCTGCCATGACGATGGACATTGTTTTTGCCTTGTTTTTTGGCATAATAGAGCGCCTTGTCAGCTTGGTCCACAAGCTGTGATTTATTGTACATATCGACCTGGTATCGTGCGACCCCGGCGGAGAAGGAGAGACAGCCATGCGGAAACACCTCGACCCCTTCAAACGGAGTATCGTTCAGCTGCTTGCGCAGTTTGTTCATAAAGGTATAGGCCTCGTCGAGCTCCATGCCTGGCATGAGCAGTGTGAATTCTTCCCCGCCATAACGAAAAGCAGTGACTCGGGTACCCTCCGTCTTGCGGTTTAGAAATTCTCCTAGCAGAGCAAGCAGACTGTCACCCTGCAGGTGACCGAAGCGGTCATTATACTTTTTGAAGTCATCAATATCGATTAGCCCCAAGGAGAGCGGGGTTCCTGCAGCACGGGCAGATGCGAGCTCGTTTTCCAGCATGTTTTCGAAGTGGCTGTGGTTAAAGAGACCGGTTCGTTGATCGGTATTTGCCTTTTCTTCAATGTTCTGGTACATCAGGAACAGCTGTTTGAACGCGTGAGATAACAGAATGCTGAGACTCAAGTAGAGCAGCAAGCCCAGAATGCCATTATGAATGACCAGTATGGTCAGCACCAGTGCCAGAATCAGTGTACATAGATAGACGAGCAGCGACTCGGTCACGAACGCACGTTTCATCTGCTGCAGAGCATCCTTGGTGGAGAAATGAAAGAATAAGCCCAGCGTGATCGTATTAATGATAAAGTATGCGGCAAGTGCTGCAAAATAAGGAAACAGGTTATACCCGTCCAGCGCTCCTGGAACACCGCCAGTCCATGTAAATATGGAAGCCGCTCCTGCAATCATAAGGCTGTAAATGCTGAAATTAACAATGTGTTTCCACCAGGCAAGCTGGCGATCCTTGATTAATAAAATGAGGGAAACGGGCAGGAGCACAGACAGGCTGAACGCACCGCCGAACATGAAGATACAGGCAAGATACACGGAAGAGTCCATGGATTGCTGATTACCCTTGGGTGGGATCTGAAAGGTGAAGTAATCCAGAATCAGCGCGGCACCCAGCATGGTATAGACCATAACCCATTCCCCAGTGGAGAGGTGCAGATAAGACAACTTGTTCATATACAGAAAAATACCGATGCCTGCACAGCTGAGCAAAACAACATACATGCTGCTTCGGTCTGCTTTATGGATAAGACTACGAATAAAGTTCATACAAATTCTCCTGCTTGGTTTAGTCGGCTCTTGATGTATAGATATCGGTTCGTACTATTTAGATGTATAACATAACAAGTTACCTGGTAAAAATCCAGAAAGAAAAAACAGGCCGCTGGCAGCCTGTTTGTCTTGGTTGGCAAGTATGTACTAGCCGCCCAGCTTGTATCCCGAAGTCAACGCGACAACGACAGAAGCTACGATGATTGCATTGATAACGATGCGGGAATATTTAATGCCTTCGAATTTTTTCATGGAAAAGACCTCCCTTCCTTGGAGTCTGTCCTAATCTCTTCAGGCCGGATGGGTGTCGCTGGCGTTGCAGCCTTGCCGGAACGATTCACCATCATGTACTGGATAAACAGGAATATACCAATGTTCATGACCACATCGCCGATGCTGATCACCTGGGTCCGCGGATAAGGACTGGAGAGCGGGATGATATCACCCAGGAAGGATAGGTGGGTAGATGCATCCATCATATAATGTTTCGATACCGCTCCACCTTCACGAAGCATATCCACATAGTAAGGTCCGAGTACAGCGGAAGCCTCCACCGAGACAGGCATGCGTCCACCATTCACCGCCATAACGATGAAATTAAGGAACACGCCAATCCAGATCAGCGTAAATCCCCGGTGATGCCGATTCAGCCACAGAAATGCAAGGCCTGTAACGTACACCGCCGCAAACAGATACCCGTTGATAGATGCAACCCAATCCAGTCTTTCCTGTAAGAAAAAGATAAGGAATTGGGCAAGCAGCAACAGTGGGAATATCCACCCGCCGCGAAGTTGAAGTGTTGCAAACTGGTGGAGACCATACCGGTACCCTCCCCGGAACAGTCCAACGATCAAACCGAGCAGAATGCCGTCATATACCATGATTAACTCCTGTCATTCAGATATGTGTCATTGCGGTTTCTTTTTGTGTACATATGTTATTCGACCTTTTACTGGTAAATCCTTCAAAGGAGAAATGATTTTGAAGAAGAATTTTGCAAAATAATAAATGAAAAGCCGTCTTTGCGGAACCATGGATAGAATCCATCGCGCGGTTCGCGAAAAACGGCTGTTTGTGTGACAAATTACGAGATTAATTCTAACAGGTTACAGGGTGCGCTAGCATGTTTTACTCCGATTCCCCGTTCAGATAATTGAAGAAAGGCTGATCTACCCAGAAGTTGTAGCTGGTAATGTCCGCATCTGGAGCAAGCTTCCGGAAGCCTTCCTGAATGCCTTTGGCATTCTCCTTCAATGAGAAGGATTGAGCGTAATAGTTGCCGAGTGCAATTTTGTTGTTGCTAATGACCGGGTAGTCCTGAACAGCTGTAGGTGAATAATACAGTGGTTGCCACCAGGAAGCATAAATGAGGGCAGAGGCATCATCGCTGTTCTTTTTGGCATATTTCAGAATAATGTCATTGAAGCGGGCCTTGTCCGCCGTGTTGTTGAATTCGAATTGAATGTCATATTCCTTGGCATACGCAATATAATTACCATTTTCAATTTGGGTCACCTTGTAATCCGGCGTTTCCTTGGGCTCACCCCATTCCTTCAAATAGATGAAGGCAGAGGTTTTCGGCTGGAATTGCACATCGGCATCAATGCCCTCGCTGCGAAGCAGGCCAATCAGCTGCACGGCGTGTTTGATATCGTCATGTCCATAAGTCAACGTCAGTTCATCGATAAAATTGGAATCGAAGCGGCTATCCTTCAGGTTGTAGCCTGTAACGAGGTCTTCCCGTAATGCCTGATCCACAATTTCTCTTAATTCGGGTGCTTCAATCAGATCCGCTGTGCGATACGCGGCATACAGTTTGGAGTAGATGTCGGCATCGCCAGAGCGTCCGATCTCGTGCTTGTATTTTCCCTGACTGGTCAATACCCGGCCAAGCAAGATGTTGGCAAAATCAGTACTCGCCGCTCCGCCCTTACGCAGAGCAGAATAGAGGCTTTCCGGAACCAGACCGGTATCGATGGCGGCGGCGAGCTCCTGAGCCGCCTGACCCTGAACGCGATTCGGGCTGATGCCAAGCTTGGTGAGCGCTTGCTTTGTTTTCTCTTCCGGATATGTATACGCAAGTTCCTTGAATCCAGCTGCCTTGACGGCAATGAATACCGCAGCATACGTGCTAAGGGTGTCATTGGCACGAACTTCTGTACCAGACAGGATACCATTATTATGTAGGGTGATGGCTGCATCATAAGATGAATCTACCGAGCTCAGATCGGTAAAAGCAGGAGCCTGGGTCTGACTACCGCTGGCTTCTTCCGTAGAGTCCGCTGCGGAATCTGCTCCAATAATAGCTGCTATGGCTTGAATGAACTCACCCTTGGTCAGCTGCAGTGGCAGCTGGATGCCGTATTTGGCCTGCAGGAACTGAGCATAATCGGCTGCACTCTCCGTATACACGGATGGAGTCTGGGATAGGGTTGCTTTTGCGGTTTGCGATGCAGATGGCACGACGGGCGAAGCGGATGCAGCGGAAACCGAAGCGGGCAAGCTCAGGCTGCCGATCGTGACTGGCGCGGCGAGCAGAGCCGCCAGTGTGAACTGGGTGATTTTTTTCATATGAATAGCCTCCTTAAGATATGGTTGGAAAATGAACAGTTTGCGCTATAATCCTGACAAAACCGATGTGAATTTAATAATTGGATTGACTTTAGCACGGCGAAGCCACCCATGTCAACGGAAAAAAGCCATTCTGGAGCGCTTCCCAAAGTATCTTCGTAGGTGATGAAATAATTATATTTAATTTGAATGTTTATGCACAAAGATTTATTGACAAGGATCGACAGTATCCGCTAGGATTATTAAAAAAAGATGTGGAAAAGGGGAATCTTCAAAATGAAAAGAGGCTTATCGTTCGTCTTATCGATCATCATGTTGGCAGTTTTGCTCGCGGCTTGTGGAACTTCGGCTTCCAAAGACGAACAATCGGCCCAAGGTGGCGACAGTGAGAAATCACTGCGCATGGCACTCGTACTTCCTGAAAAAATCGGGGTAAACCCGTTCTTTGTACAAATGGATGAAGGTTTCAAAAAAGCAGGCGAAGAGTTTAAAGTGGATACCAAAACGATCGAATCCACAGACCCGGCAGCATTCGAGCAAAATCTGCGTGCTGCGGTTGCGGAGAACTATGATCTGATTATTACAGCGACATTCCAGGCAGAAGATGCACTGAAAAAGGTGGCTGCCGAGAATCCGGACAAGTCTTTTGCCATTGTGGATACAACGGTTGATCTGCCTAACGTACGCAGCGTTGGTTTCCGTGAATACGAAGGAGCGTATCTGCTTGGTGCAGCTGCCGGACTATCTACCAAAACGGATAAAGTCGGCATGATCGCAGCGATGGACGTTCCATTGATCAAGAAATATACCGAAGGTTTCAAAGCGGGCCTGGAATCCGTTAACCCGGATGCAGAATTCCTCGTAAACTACGTTGGTGGCTTCAATGACCCGGCCAAGGCAAAAGAACTTGCATTGGTACAATTCGGCAAAGGGGCTGACTTCATCGCTGGTGCATCTGCAGTAGGTGACCTTGGCGTATTTGAAGCAGCGAAGGAAAAAGGCTTCTATACATCCGGTCAGGATACCGATCGCACGGTTGAAGATCCGGAGCACATCGTATTGTCCCAATTGAAATCCACAGATACGGTTGCTTATGAGACGGTGAAGGATTTCGTAGAAGGAAACTTCAAAGCAGGTGCTGTAAACTATGGCCTGAAAGAGGACGGTGTCGGTCTGACTTTCGTTACACGTGATAGCGAATCTGCACTGAGTGATTTTGTTGGACAAGAAGTTATCGACAAGGTAAAAGCAATTAATGAAGATATCGTATCCGGCAAAATCGTTGTGAAAGATCCATTGCAACAATAGTTTTGATTGTTTGATGGAATGGTATTGAACAGCCGGCTGCCCGATCAGGCAGCCGGTTTTGCTGCTATTAAATGCCCGAGACCGAAAGGAGCGAACGCGAGATATGCTGTTGGAGATGGATCAGATTACGAAGAAATACGGCGGTTTCACCGCCAATCGGGATATCCGTTTTAATTTGCGTGAGGGAGAGATCCATGCCCTTGTTGGTGAGAATGGAGCGGGCAAAACAACCCTGATGCGTATGCTGTACGGAATGGAGCAGCCCACGTCAGGTACGATCAAAGTCCGGGGGCGCGAGGTAAGCTTCGCCACTCCGTCTCAAGCCATGGCAAGCGGTATTGGCATGGTGCATCAGCATTTTATGCTGTTTCCTTCCTTTACGGTGGCCGAGAACATTGTCATTGGCCGCGAGCCGGCTGCAGCGGGCGTATTTGACCGTAAGCAGGCAGCTGCTCAAGTGAACGATCTGGGCCAAAAATACGGCATGCCCGTTGACCCATGGAAAAAAGTATCCGAATGTCCTCTCGGCATGCAGCAGCGTGTAGAGATTCTCAAAGTGCTGCATCAGGGGGCGGATATTATCATCCTGGACGAGCCTTCAGCGGTACTGACACCACTGGAAGTCAAGGAATTGCTGGCGAATATGAAATCTCTTGCGGCGCTGGGTAAGACCTTCGTATTGATTACCCACAAATTGCAGGAAGTCATGGACGTGGCTGACCGGATTACAGTTCTTCGCGATGGTCAGGTGACGGGCACATTGGAGGCGAAGGACACCAATGTAGAGGAATTATCCCGGTTAATGGTTGGGCGTGAATTGGTACGGCTCGACAAGCAGCCATCCGTGCCTGCAGAAGCCGTACTCCAGGTGGAGGGCGTGAGCTTGTCCGGAGCGAAGGATCGCTCGGCGCTGAAGGATATCCATATGGAAGTTCGAAAAGGAGAAGTCGTTGGCATCGCAGGCATCTCGGGTAACGGTCAGTCCGAACTAATCCAGGTTATTGCTGGACTGCGTAGTGCAGACAGCGGCCGTGTCCTGCTATCGGGGCAGGACACAACGAATTGGCCTGTTCGCCGCATTCGGGAGCATGGACTTGCTCACATTCCCGAGGATCGGTATATGTGGGGAGCAGCCAAGGATGCAAGTGTGCGTGAGAATGGACTCATGGGACATCATCACCGGCTTCAGACACGAGGCGTTATTAAGGCCAAAGCTGCACGATCCATGGTAGAGGGCTGGATCAAACAGTTCAGCATCAAGACCGGTTCCGCAGAGACGAAGGCACAGTTTCTGTCAGGAGGTAATCTGCAGAAGCTGATTGCTGCACGTGAATTTGCGCAGGATGCTCCGTTCCTTATTGCAGCGGAACCGACACGTGGCGTCGATATCGGAGCCATGGAGACGATTCATGCCGAGCTGCTTCGCAAACGCAACGAAGGTGCTGGCGTGCTGCTCATTTCTTCCGAGCTGTCCGAGATTTTGCAATTATCCGATCGAATTATTGTGATGTATGAAGGCGAGATTGCCGGGGAACTGAAGGCAGATGAAGCCACGGAAGAACAGATTAGCTTATTGATGGCAGGAGGGAAAGAGCGGGTATGAATCGGGTAAAAGAAACACTTCGCGGACTCGTACAGCCGCTGCTTGCCATAGTAATCGGTTTGCTTGCAGGAGCTGTGGCAATTCTGGTTGTTGGCGGGAATGTCTTCGAAACATATGCAGAGATGTGGAAGGGGGCCTTCGGGAACTTCTACTTCTTCACGAACACACTGGCTCGTTCGACACCCATTATCCTTGCTGGACTGGGTGTAGCACTCGCGTTCCGTGCGGGATTCTTCAACATGGGAGCCGAAGGACAGATGATTCTCGGAGGGCTCAGTGCTGCGCTCACGGCGCTCTATCTGCCAGGCCCAGGCTGGCTTGTCTGTATTGCGGCCATTGTGGCAGGAATCCTGGCCGGAGGAATCTGGTCTGTAATTGCCGGCTGGCTGGATGCCCGGTTTGGCATGAACCTGTTGATTACAACACTGCTTCTCAATTATATTGCCATCTATTTTGGCGGGTACATGGTATCTTATCCGTTCAAGGATCGTACCGGATCCGCAGCGATGGCGCAGACACCGATGATTGATCAGGGAGTCTGGCTGCCGAAGCTGTTTCAGGGCATGGGACTGCATGCCGGTTTCATCATTGCCATTGTAGCTGCAATCCTGATCTACTGGTTTACACACAAAACGGTAACCGGTTATGAGATTCGCATGCTCGGAAGCAATCCGTCGTTTGCGACGTATGGCGGGGTACGCCGGATTCGAATGATGATGCTGTCCATGGTGATCAGCGGTGGATTGGCGGGTCTGGCGGGGGCAGGCGAAGTGCTGGGAACACAGTACCGTTTCCTGGATGGCTCGCTGTCATCTGCAAGTTACGCATGGAGTGGTATCATGGCGACACTACTCGCCCGCTCTCACCCACTCGGTACGGCTGTAGCGGCCATTTTGCTTGCTGCCCTGCAGACAGGTGCCATGGGTATGGAACGAAATACGGATGTGCCGCTTGAAGTCGGCAGTGTTATCCAGGCCGTGCTTACGTTATTTGTATCAGCCCAGATCGGGTATTCATTCCTGAAGCGGAGAAAGGAGAAAAAATCCAATGCAGCAACTGTTTGATGCAGCCATGTTCGGCTCGACCTTGCGGATTATGACTCCGATCCTGCTTGCAGCGCTCGGCGGGGCATTATGCTCCCGTGTTGGCCTTTTCAACGTGGGTCTCGAGGGACTCGTGCTGATCGGTGCTTTCTCCGCGATTGTCGGCAACTATTTGTTTGGCAATGTACTTCTGGCCGTTATCTTCTCTATTATTATTGTGATGTTGTTCTCGGCGCTGTTTGCCTTTATTAGTATTAATCTCAAGGCAAATGCCATCGTGGTCGGGATATCACTCAATTTCCTGGCGACAGGTCTGACGACCTTTGCACTACGGGCGATTTTTGATGTAAAAGGTGCATACTACGACAAGGACATGGTGGGACTTCCCAAATGGGATATTCCACTGATTAAGGACATTCCTTGGGTTGGCAGCGTATTTTCCGGGCACAGCCCGCTCGTGTACCTCGGAATCATACTCGTTATTGCATTGCAATTTTATTTGTTCAAAAGTGTATCAGGTTTCCGTCTGCGTTCCGTCGGCGAGAATCCCATTGCAGCGCAAAGCATCGGGATTAAGGTACGTGGCATTCAGTATGGCGCGGTTCTGATGTGTGGTATCCTGTGTGCTCTGGCTGGCGCTCAGTTGTCACTCGGTCAGGTGACGATGTTTACGGAGGGCATGACCGCAGGTCGCGGCTTCATTGCATTGGTAGCTACCATGCTCGGCCAAGCGAATCCGCTGGGCGTCATGGGCTCAAGCGTGCTGTTCGGCTTCATGGAAGCACTCAGCATTCGTCTCCAGGGCTTCTCTCTGCCAACACACTTTACGTTGATGCTGCCGTATATTGTGACGCTGGTGGCGATGTTCTTTTTCAAAGACCGTACGTATGCACAAGATGCACTGAAAGCGGGCGGAAGCTCGCGTTAATGTAAAAAGAAGGAGGGTTACCATTGCATAACAAGGCTGAACGTCTGAAAAAAACCAAAACGCCTCCGCCCAAAGCGGGCGTCGAGCATGGAGATCGGCTGCCGCCGGGACAGATGCTAACCGAGAAATTCCCGATTTTGCATGAAGGTGAAGTGCCTGAATACGACCTGTCCACCTGGGATCTGAAAGTGTTCGGAGAGGTAGAGGAAGAGAAAGTGTTCTCTTTTGCCGAGCTTCAGGCCATGCCGCAGGTAAATACCGTGAGCGATATTCACTGTGTTACCCGCTGGTCCAAGTTCGATACCCCATGGGAAGGCATTCGCTTCTCGGATTTCATTAAGCTTTTGGGCGTTAAACCTGAAGCCAAATATGTGATGATCCATGCTGATCATGATTATGAGACGAATGTACCGCTCGAAGAATTGATGCACGATGACGTATTGCTTGCTTTCAAGTATAACGGCGAGCCGCTTACACCGAAGCATGGCTATCCACTTCGCTTGGTGGTGCCGCAGCTGTACTTCTGGAAAAGTGCAAAGTGGATACGCGGTCTGGAGTTTATGACCGAAGATCGCAACGGTTTCTGGGAGAGCAACGGGTTTCATCACTTTGCCGATCCGTTTAAGGAGCAGCGCTTCTCGGGCGAAGATCTGCCGATTCCGGAAGACGAATGGACGAAAAAGGAGTTTGATTAACAATGTTAATGCCTATTTTGCAGATTCATTCAGAGGACATGCCTGCTTATGCCATAGTCTGTGGTGATCCCGCTCGTGCGGAGAAGATCTCCCAGAAGCTGGAGCAGGCGAGAGAACTGGCGTTCAGCCGGGAATATCGTACATTCGTTGGGCTGTATGAAGGGGTGCAGATGGCTGTTGTCAGCCATGGTGTAGGTTCTCCCGGAGCGGCCGTCTGCTTCGAGGAACTGATTCGGGCAGGTGTGACAACCCTGATTCGAGTCGGAACAGCTGGCTCCTATACGGCAGATTATCCTGCGGGCAGTATCATTGTCAGCACGGCAGCAGTCCGTTCGGACGGATTGACCCGTCAGCTCGTGCCGGATGGTTTCCCCGCAGTTGCGGACATTGGAGTCACCCAGGCACTCATTGAAGCTGCACAGGAGAAAGGGAACACTGCGGACCAGGCAATGAATGCAGGTAAAGTCGGTGTAGGCATTACCGTTACACTCGATGCATTCTTCACAGGGGTGGAAGAGATTCCTCACCGCAAATATAAACAGGCTGGCGCGCTTGCAGCCGAGATGGAAATTGCAGCACTATATATCGTCAGCACATTGCGAGGTGCGCGTGCCGGTGCGATTGTGGCCATTGATGGCTTCGCCGACAGCGATCTGGCTGCCGAATATGATCCGCATACAGATGCGGTAGCACATGCGGTTGAGCGCGAGATTAACGCGGCTCTGTGTGCACTTGCTGCGCTCGCTCGGCAGGATCAGGTGTAAGCAGCATATACTGGAGTGCAACAATAGGGCAATAACCTGAAATGATATAAAAAGGCGTTCACTTGGTCACGGTAAATGTGACTAGTGAACGTCTTTTTTTTCGTTTAGTTCTGCTGCCCGAACAATTGCTGCGCCGTCTCGATGAACAAACGGGAGGCCGGGGAAGCTTCTGCCAGGGAAGGGACCGCAATTTCAATATGGCGATAAGCCTTCGGTTCGGTAGGAAGTGCTTTTACACCAGGAGGGAGCCAAGATAGAGAAATGGCAGGCAGCAAGGCGGTTCCGAGTCCCTGTTCAATCATGTTAAGGCATGTATTAATGTTATGGACGATAAACCCAAAGTTGAGTTCCGCTTCCGCACGTTTAAACAGATCTACGATCGGCACTTCATATCCACCGTTGCACACAATCATGGGATGTTGATTCAGCATCTTCACAGGCAGGATCTCCTGATTGGCAAACGGCTCATCCTCCCGAAACACAGCCAGCATTTCTTCGTTGTAGAGCGGCAGTGTTTCATAAGCCTTCTCTACCGGCTCCTGATCCGTCACAATAATGAGTGCGACGTCAATTGCACGTGAGTTAAGCCATTCCTGAATCTCATGAATGTTTCCCTCATGCAATTCAAATTCGATGTTCGGGTAGCGGTCACGGATGGATCGGATAATCTTGGGCAGCAGATGAGCTGATGACATGGGAAAAGAACCGATGCGAATCGTACCGATTTCCAGTCCCTTCTCGGCTGCAACGACCTGCTGCACTTTATCATATTGCTGTAGAATCCGGCGGAAAATGACAAGTATTCGTTGTCCTACATCGGTAAGCACAATGCCGTTCCGCCGGTCCCGTATGATCAGGGTAACGTCCAATTCGTTTTCCAGCGATGAGATAGCCCGGCTAACCGCGGGCTGCGTCATGTTCAGTTCCTGTCCGGCACGAGTGAAGCTTCCGGTCTCGGCAATTTTGACGAATAACTGTAATTGTGAATTGTTCATAACAAATATGATATGCTCCTTATGATTATCATGCATTTCAATTATTACGTTCGTTATTGTATCATGGAGACACAGAACGATCAACGGAGGATACTGGCCTGCCGGATCTGAATGTAGCTGGTTGAGACACATGGCATGCTCAGGGACTTGGATGAATTAGCCCTGAAGCTGTGCCGGATAGGAGAGGTTAATTTATGGCTTTATCACGTGCAAAAGCAGGTTGGATCCTGGCTTTTCTAGTACTCATGTGGGGAGTAAATTGGCCCCTGACCAAATACGCTTTGAACTATACACCACCGCTTTTATTTGCAGGCATGCGCCTGTTGATTGGCGGACTGGTGCTCGGTATCTATGCTTTTCCAAGGTACAAAACGCTGCGGCTTCGGGAAACCTGGCATATCTATGCGATCTCGGCGGTGCTGAATATCATTTTCTTCTATGGCTTTCAGACTGTAGGTCTGACGGAAGTACCCGCAGGGTTATTTTCCTCCATCGTATTCCTGCAGCCTGTACTGCTCGGTATTGGAGCTTGGCTGTGGCTGGGCGAGTCGATGTATGGGCTGAAAATTGCCGGACTGGTCCTCGGTTTTGCAGGAGTGGCAACGATCAGTATTGGCGGCATGACTGGCAAAGTATCACCTGAAGGGGTTATGCTCGGACTGTTTAGTGCCATCAGTTGGGCCATCGGAACTGTATATATGAAGAAAACATCGACGAAAGTGGACGGAATCTGGATGACGGCCATTCCGATTCTGATTGGCGGGGTTGTCTTGACATTGACGGGTACTGCGACAGAGAACTGGGCTGAAGTCCAATGGGTACTTCCATTTATATTGGATATGCTGTTCATTTCGGTCTTTGTCATTGCGCTGGGATGGCTTGCTTTCTTCAAGCTGGTCAGCTCAGGAGAAGCGAGTAAGGTAGGATCATTTACATTTCTGATTCCGTTGATTGCGCTGTTCTGCAGTGTATTATTCCTTGGGGAGTCCGTGACCGTTAATCTGATTGCAGGTTTGGTTATGATTATCGCCAGCATTCTGCTCGTAAACATGAAGATGAAGGGCAGCAAAGTGGCCAAAATATAAACATGTGGCGAACCTCTTCGCACCCGGCTATCTTAGCCGGACGAGAGGCTCGTCATTTTTTGTATATGTTAGAGCTGAATTCTTGCAAAAGAAAGGGAGTGGACAGGAGATAGCGAATAAATGGTTAGAGGTATTGAATGGATAGATCAACTTGGAGGTGTCTGGGTTCACCTATGTCGCTCACAACGCTCATCTGGTTATTTCTTATTGCTTTTCTGCTGCATGATCTCGAAGAGATTATTTGGGTAGGTCCCTGGATTCGGCAAAACAAAGCGAAAGTTCTTCAGCGTGTCTCGCCGAAGGTCGTCAATCGTCTTCAATCGATGCTTCGAATCAACAGCAGCCAATTCGGTGTAGCCGTACTGCTGGAATTGGTTGTCTTCATACCCTTTGTATATATTGCGGCAGAGTATGGTCATTATTTCATGTTTTTGGCGTTTAACACGCTCTTTTTGCTGCATGTATTCACACATGTCGGGCAGAGTTTATATCTGAGAATGTACACCCCGGGGGTAGTTAGTGCTGTCTGTATCACACTGCCGTACGGAATATATCTATTATACCGGCTTCTTGCTGAAGGAATTGTAACATGGGCCGAAGTGTTCTTGAGCATACCCGTGGGCCTTGTAGTTCTGCCCATTGTGATGTTGGGTCATGAACTTGGGCGAAGACTTGTACCAGATACATAGGTCAATAATAAATTTCAGATATCGGGAGGAGATTAGCATATGAGTTCAGGTTGGAGTGAATTTCGTGTCATCCCTTATGAGTACAATGATCAGGTACGGCAGATTGATGAACAGCTGCTTCGACTGGTGGCTGAGCGGAAGCATATAACAGGAGCGGTTCAATACCATCCACCTCAGGAGATCATCGATTAATGGGCAGCATCTCTGGATATGAAGGAGGAAGAAATCCGTTATGTCCTGCGTAGTGTACAACCTATGCCCCCACAGCATTTTTTCCCGTCTGAAGAGCTTCAGTTGAGGGGTGTTGTTCCGATTATGAAGAGAACGATCCAGGATTCCTGCGAATATCTCATCACGCATTCGATGCAATATGAGACGGAGAGTATCGTTCATGTGGAGATACATTATAAAGGAAATGTAACGGATCGTGTACATGTAGTGCCCCATTTGGCGTTAGAAGTGATTAGTGAACAGAACCATATGTCGACGAGACATAGCAGTCGTGGAGGAGGCGGCGAGACACATATAAGTTTTCGGGTCGTGCCTGCTCTGCCTTCCTCTCTTGAACATGTTCAATTTTCACTGGTCCCTTCAATTACGGAACTGGAACATAAGATGGAAGAAGTTATTTTGGATAAACAGGTGGATTTCGAATAGCCGCATGGCGAATGGGAATGAAAAAATTGGGTAAGTTATATAAAGGAACATCATTATGATGATGAAATATAAAGGAGGACTCTAAGATGACACAGAATAATCAACCTCAAGACGAGGCGGAAATTCGCAACAAGCTGGACGAAGACGGGGATTCCTTGATGGAGAAAAAGAAAATCATGAACGGTGTAGACATCGAACCGGAAGCGGACGATTGGGCAGCTAAGCCATCACCAGTTGCATTTAATGAAGGTAAATCCTCCAAAGAATAAGAAGAAACGAATGAGTCGTTTCTGATGAAGCAGATACCGCTGAGGTATCTGCTTTTATTACATTTTGTTGTATAATAATGTAAATTAAAGCAAAGGAAGGTGTGATTCAAGTGGATCGAATCCAGATTAGAAAGGCAGCGGCCCCCGACTATCCTGGTGTTTCCCTCTTAATGGATGAGCTGCATCAAATGCACGCCCAGGCTCGGCCTGATGTGTATCGAGCATTGCAACCCAGAATGGAGAAGCAGGAGTTTGTATCATTACTGGAGACGGATAAGCGTTATCTGTATGTTGCTGAATCGGTAGGCACGGGGGATATTCTGGGGTACGGTAGTGCGCAGCTCAGTTTGATTCAGGGAGTTGAACTGCTGTTGGATCGCAAGATGCTGTATATTAATGAATTGATCGTCGGAAGTGATGGGCGGGGTCAAGGAACGGGTAAGAAATTGATGCATGCTCTAATTGAACTGGGCAGGGAGCTTCAGGCAGATAGCGTAGAATTAACAGTTTCCACATTTAACACGGGTGCGCAGGCCTTTTATGAACAGATGGGTCTGTCTGTCCGAAGCAGCAGGATGGAATACATACTGTAATGATGACTTGCACAATTTATAATATGCAGAATTTTAAAGAGATCTGTATGGCTATAAAGAAGACATTAATTTTATTCTTGAATACCCCCATGGGGTATGTTACACTGTGAAAAGAACGAAGAAAAGGGGTGTTCATGATGGATCATCAGAGCCATCCCAAGGAACCCTTGGAACCATCTGTAACGCTGTCCGATGAGAATGCAACCGGTCAACAAGCAGCGGCATGCCATGCCGAAGGCAGTGACGGGAAGCATGTGCGCAAGAGCCATCACTCGCAGGAGATGAAGAGCAATCTGATCTCCCGTTTAAACCGGGTCGAAGGCCAGATTCGCGGGATCAAGGGATTGATCGAGAAGGACACGTATTGTGATGATGTGCTTACCCAGATTGCAGCTGCGCAGTCTGCACTAAATTCAGTGGGCAAGCTGCTGCTTGAAGGCCACATGAAGAGTTGTATTGTTGAACGGATTCAGGCAGGGGAACATGAGGTAGTGGATGAACTGCTCGTAACGGTAAGAAAGTTGATGAAGTAATTGTTAAAAGAATAAAGCAATCATTTATATATCCCAAGGAGGAATTGAATCATGTCTAACGTTACGCTTAATGTTACTGGAATGTCGTGCAACCACTGTGTAAAGTCGGTTGAAGAAGCGGTGAAAAACGTCGGTGCCAAGGGTCAGGTTGATCTGGCAGCGGGAACCGTTGCGGTGGAATATGATGAGCAGCAGGTCAAAGTGGAGCAGATCAAGGCTGCCATTGAAGATCAAGGGTACGATGTAGTCTAATCCATGTTGGCTTAAACGGATTTCTTAATGTCTATGCGCTGAACCAAGATGCCGATATACATCAGACAAGAGGAATCGTCGTTTAAGCCTGATTTTTTGCCTGAATTATACCCTATAGGGGTATGCGAATAGAAGGTTCATATGAAAGGAGACGCCATCATGGATAAAGCATCATCAAGGGATCATGTACCTGGATCCGGATTGCAACCGGATGGAACCCAGACCACGCTGCAGATAACGGGAATGACGTGCGCTGCCTGCTCCACACGAATCGAGAAGGGGCTATCCCGTATGGAGGGCGTTCAGCAGGCCAGCGTTAATCTGGCCATAGAACAAGCGAGTGTAACCTATGATCCGAAGACGGTAAGTGTCAATGCATTGCGGGATAAGGTGGAGGCACTCGGATACGGTACAGTAACCGAGTCGGTTGATCTGGATATTACAGGCATGACGTGTGCTGCGTGCTCTGCCCGAATTGAGAAGGGACTTTCCCGTCTTCCGGGTGTATCCCGAGCGAATGTGAATCTGGCGCTGGAGACAGGACACGTTGAATTTGCAGCAGGAGCACTGAAACCTTCCGATATCACGGCCAAAATCAAACAGCTGGGCTATGGTGCCGAAGTGCAGCAGACGCAGGAAGAAACCTCATCCGTACGCGAACGTGAGCTGCAGCGCAAAAAATGGAAATGGATGATCTCCGCCTTATTATCCATACCGCTGCTGTGGGCCATGGTAGGCCACTTCTCATTTACATCATGGATTTGGGTGCCGGATCTGTTCATGAATCCATGGTTCCAGCTGGTACTGGCAGCACCGGTGCAGTTCGTTATTGGGTGGCAATTTTATGTCGGGGCTTACAAGGCGCTGCGTAACGGAAGTGCCAATATGGACGTACTGGTCGCTCTGGGTACAAGCGCGGCATTCTTCTACAGCCTATATCTTACACTCACGAGTGGAATGGTACCTCCAACGGCTGCTATGGATCATGGCGGGATGGGCACGAGTGCGGGTGCCACTATGCCCTCGGTTGAACTGTATTACGAGACTAGTGCGATTTTGATTACGTTGATTTTGCTTGGAAAATGGTTTGAAGCCGTAGCGAAAGGTCGCTCGTCCCAGGCCATCAAAAGCCTGATCGAACTGGCCCCTCGTGAAGCCCGGGTCATCCGGGATGGCCAGGAAGTGGTTGTGCCTGCAGCTTATGTAGCCGTAGGTGACATTGTGCTGGTGCGACCGGGGGACAGTATCCCAGTGGATGGAGTTGTGGAAGAAGGGCAATCCTCGGTCGATGAATCCATGCTCAGCGGCGAAAGCTTGCCTGTCGATAAAAAGCCGGGGGATGCCGTTACGGGTGCTACACTGAATAAAAACGGTGCACTAAGGCTGCGCGCAACACGAGTCGGCTCGGACACCGCATTATCTCAGATCATTAAAGTAGTTGAACAGGCACAGGGGTCCAAAGCACCCATTCAGCGGATTGCGGATGTTATTTCGGGGATCTTTGTCCCCATTGTGGTTGGCATTGCTGCACTGACATTCTTGATCTGGTATCTGTTTGCTAGTCCCGGTGACTTCGCAGGATCTCTGGAAAAAGCGATTGCCGTACTGGTCATTGCCTGTCCATGCGCCTTGGGTTTGGCAACACCAACATCTGTCATGGCTGGATCAGGACGGGCGGCTGAGTATGGCATCTTGTTCAAAGGCGGAGAACATCTGGAATCGGCACAGCAGATTCAGACGGTTGTTCTGGACAAAACAGGGACAGTCACTCAAGGTAAACCGGTGCTGACGGATGTGATCACAGCACAAGATTGGACAGAAGTAGAACTGTTGAAATGGGTTGGAGCTGCAGAACAAAGCTCGGAACATCCGCTAGCGGAAGCTATCGTAGCAGGAATCCGCGACAAAGGGATCGTATTGTCCCAATCAGAGCAGTTTGAGAACATACCAGGATATGGCGTTCGGGCCAGAGTACAAGGACAGGAAATTCTGGTTGGAACACGGCGGCTGCTTGCCGATGCTCATGTGGAGGTATCGGAGGCAACCGCTCGCCAGATGAATGAACTGGAGGAGCTCGGCCGCACAGCGATGCTGATAGCAGTCGATGGCCGCTGGGCAGGTATTGTTGCTGTGGCAGATACAATTAAGGATACATCACGCGAAGCCATTCAACGGCTGCAGGCGTTGAACATCGATGTCATCATGATTACGGGAGACAATGAGCGTACGGCACGTGCCGTGGCGGAGCAAGCAGGTATCCATCATGTCCTGGCAGAAGTCCTGCCTGAGGGTAAAGCAGCCGAAGTGAAGAAGCTGCAGGATAGCGGGCTGAAAGTAGCAATGGTTGGTGACGGCATCAATGACGCACCTGCCCTGGCTACAGCAGATATCGGTATGGCCATCGGGACTGGAACAGACGTAGCGATGGAAGCGGCAGATATCACGCTGATGCGAGGTGATTTGAACAGTATAGCGGATGCGATCGAGATGAGCCGGCGCACCATGGGTAATATTAAGCAAAACTTGTTCTGGGCGCTTGGCTATAACGTCATTGGTATTCCAATCGCTGCAGTAGGTTTTCTGGCTCCTTGGCTGGCTGGTGCGGCCATGGCATTCAGTTCCGTATCGGTGGTATTGAATTCACTGCGTTTGCAGCGGTTGAAGCTGGAACGCAATCCAAAGTAAATTGCAGGATAGGCGTGCTATTACCTTCAGCCTAGCCTGAAATGGAGCGCGGTTCGCTGCGGTGAACCGTGCTTTTTCTTGTCTTTTTATGAAAAAAGGAAATGGACTTTATGAAACGAGAATGATGTTTCTGAACATTTCAGAAATAAGTTGACAATAATGACATATGCCATTAAAATTTAAACAATTGTTTGATTCAAACGATCGTTTAAATCAAATGTGAACTAATCTATATTGGAGGATCTTATTCTATGCTACAGGCATTACGCATTTTATTGAAAAAACCGCCAGTGATTGTGGGGATCGTAACAGCACTTATGTTCCAAGTGATCTTCAGTGTCATCTGGATGACTGCATACTCCGGCGTGAACGACCGCACGACTGAATTGACAGTAGCCATTGTGAACGAAGATGGCGAGATGTCCCAAGGTATTGCGGATAGTTTGACTAAGACGCTGCCTTTCCATACGGTATCGGATCTCAGTTCCGCTGAGGCATTGGATCAGCTGAATCACCACCAAGTTCACATGGTGCTGAATATTCCGGCTGGCTTTAACGAGCTTCTTCAGACTGCAGGTTCCACAGCTGAGATCAAGTACACCATTAACGAAGCTAACCCGGTGACGATCAAAAGCATGATGCAGGGCGTTTCTCAAAGTGTGACGAATACAATCAATAAGCAAGCGACTGCGCAAGGCGTGCAGACCGTACTGACAGCTGCAGGGGCACCTGCGGATCAGGCGGCCGATGCTGCTGCCAATCTGGCTACCCGGGTTGAAGGCACAACAACTTCGATTAATCCGGTGAACGGCATGAATAATCAGATGGTACCGATGATGATGGTACTGGCTTCTTATGTCGGCGCCATGATCATGGGTATGAATCTGCAAACGGCTATGGGAATGCTGTCAGCAACTCACTCCCGCTTGACCCTGTTTGGAGCGAGAATCGTGATTAACATCGCATCCGCTCTGGTTGTATCACTTCTGGGTTCATCGCTAATTGTTGCGCTCGGAGGACAGATTGCCCAAGGATTCATCGCGTTCTGGTTGTTCCAGGCTCTGTTCCTCTGCACGTTCATGTTCTTCTCGCAGTTCTTCCTGATCTGCTTCGGACCTGCAGGAAGCCTGTTCAACATTATCTCACTGTCCCTGCAATTGGTATCTTCCGGTGCAATGGTACCCCGTGAGCTGCTTAATGGTTTCTACAGCGGCATCGGACAGTACTTGCCTGCAACGTACGCAGTTCAAGGTATTCTGAGCGTTCAACTTGGTGGACCTGGCGTTCAGTCGGCAGCCGGATCTGTTGCGATCGTTCTGGTCATCGCGGTTGCCCTCTCCCTGGTAGTGACCTTGCTCAAAAAACGGCGCATGCCAGCAGGGGCACCAAGCCCGGCTCAAGTGAACAGCTAATATTACAGATGTAAATGACTCTATAGTATTGGAGCAGGCACCCCGGTGGATCTCAACCGGGGTGCCTGCTGTATATCAGGACCAGTTAGAGCTCTGACATGATATGGTCATGCCTTGCGCTTTGAAAGTTAAACTTTCATAATAAATAGATGAAACAGCTGGCTGCAGCCCCGGAAGCTGGAGCAAGATAAGAACGGACAAGAGGAGCGAACGGAATGACGGAACCGGAATTGGATATCAAAACGAGGATTTTGCTCGCAGCCAAAAAACTTTTTGCGCAGCAGGGGTATGACGGGACAAGCGTTCGTCAAATCTGTGATGAGGCGGGTGCCAATGTGTCACTGGTCTCGTACCATTTTGGCGGCAAAGAAAAGGTGTTTGAAGCGATATTTGAGCACTTCTTTCCTGATCACATGCTGACTGATTTGGCTGCAGAGTCCATGTCCCCTGTGGAGGGTATCAGCAAAATTGTAGGTGAAGTCGTGAAGTTCACGATGACGGACTGGGAAATGAGCGACATTGTACAGCTTGAAATTACACTGAACACTCATCGCACGGCCACCGTATTTCGGTTCCTGGACCCTGTCTGGACTAAAGTGAATGATTTGCTGCAGGAAGGTAAAGACCAGGGTGTATTCCAGATTGATTCCGTATCTTATGCAATGCTTCAGGTCATGGGTGTGGCTCTGGCACACAAACGTGCCAAAAACTCACGGTTTACGTTTAACTATGAGGATATAGATACAGATAAGCTGGCTGAACAGACGATTGAGTTCGTACTACGAGGATTGGGAGTGAACCAGACATGAATGAAACCATTGAATTGATGATGAAACACCGCTCAGTGCGGAAATTCAAGCCGGATCCGGTAAGCGAGGAGCAGCTTGCGACAATCGTGGCTGCCGGGCAGATGGCTTCCTCTTCAAGCAGTGTACAGGCATATAGCATCGTTGCGGTGACGGAACCAGAATTAAAATCGAAGCTCGCTGCACTCGCAGGCAACCAGGCTTATGTGGAAGAATGCCCTGTTTTCCTCGTGTGGTGTGCAGACCTGTATCGTCTGAGTGATGCGGCGAAGCGCCACCACCCGGAGAAGGAGTCTTATGCTGATTCCACAGAGAATTTTATGGTAGCAACGATCGATGTGGCTCTTGCCTCCCAGAATGCCGCTCTGGCTGCTGAGTCGCTCGGTTTCGGGATTGTATATATCGGCGGTCTGCGTAACAAGATTGAAGAAGTGACTGAACTGCTGGGACTGCCGGAAGGCGTATACCCTGTCTTCGGCATGTGTGTCGGTATAGCCGACCAGGAAACCGGCATACGTCCGCGTCTGCCGCTGAATGCTGTTCTCCATCGTAATCGCTATGATGCCGAAGAGACGCTCCGAGGCGTGGAAAGTTATGACGAAACCACTACAGCCTATATGAGAGCCCGCACGAATGGTGAACGTACGACGCCGTGGTCCGAATTGATGGCCAAACGTCTTACCGAGCCGGCACGTCTGCAGATGAAATCGTATCTCGAAGGCAGAGGGTTTATGAAACGTTAATTAAGGTCAACGAAAAGGGTCAGCCGGGAAATCCAGCTGACCCTTTTGTCGTCTATCTGTGCTGTACATTAAGGTAAACGGTAGAACCGCTTCGAGTTCTGGTAAAAGAGACGTGCTGCCCGCTCGGTTCCCATGCCCGTAATCTCGCTCCAGGCCTGAATCACCTGCCTCGTCATGGCGGGATGTGTCATCTGTCCGTGAAACGGCCCTTCGAAAGGCCAGGGCCCATCCGTCTCTGCCATGACCTGTTCAGATGGATATTGTCTTGCCAGCTCACGAATCTCCTCTTCATACTGAATGTCTGGCGTGAAAGAGATGAAGTACCCATTATCCGCCATTCGCCGCACGGTTTGACGGGAACCCTTGAACCAGTGGAAATGGGCGCGTCTGACTTGATATTGTTCCAGCAAGTCGCATACGATATCGGCATCCTCGTAAACGGCATGAAGCACGATGGGTTTGTTATGCCGCTTGGCGAGTTGAATAAAGCGTTCGAGCAGCTCAATATATCCACTCTGATCAAAAGCAAATCCTGCCTGTTCTGCTTCCTGGCGATTGTAGTAGGGCAGTCCAACTTCCCCGATGGCTACCGCTTGTTCGATATGCTTTTCAATCCAGTCGAAGAAAAGATTCTGATCCTGCACCGATGGCAGGGGCTGTTCAGGATGGAAGCCAAAAGCCGGATAGATGAATCGGGGATTCTGTCTCGCCAGCTCCAGATTATCCTGTGCCGAGGTGATATTCATGGAAACGGCGATGACAGCCTCAACCTGTTGATCCGGGAAAGATTGCAGCATATGCTGCTGTTCCTCCACAGTATATTTGTCAAAATGGATATGTGCATCAATCAGTGGTGCAAAAGCTTGGGAATGCATGAAGTAGCCCCTCCTAGTCATCTTTTGTCTTTTGAAGGTTGATACGTGAATATGATGAATGCGGATCACTGTTTTGGAAAAATATAACGAAAAACCCGTGCTATGGAGTTAGCCGGGCTTTTTTCTGTTCTTCTTTCATCCACTCCGAAATCTGCCGTTTGCGTTCAAGGAAAGCCTTCTCTTCCGTTATTTCTTCACGTCTTGGACGATCAAAAGGGACATGTACCTCATGCAGCACGGTCGCAGGTCGGTTGGATAACACATAGATTCGATCCGCAAGCAGCAGTGCCTCTTCGATATTGTGGGTGATAAACAGTACGGATCGGCGGTTTTGTTCCCATATATCGAGCAGCCATCGCTGCATGTCACTGCGTGTCAACGCATCGAGGGCGCTGAAGGGCTCATCCAGCAGCATCAGTTCCTGCGGACTGAGCAGGGCACGTAAAAAGGCTACCCGCTGCTGCATACCGCCCGATAACATGTGCGGATATGCCTGTTCAAACCCGCCCAAACCGACGCTGGAAAGCCACTTCCGTGCTTCCGCAAGCGCTTCTGCCTTGGGTGGCGTATGTGCTGACACTTCCCCGGCAAGCAGCACGTTGTCTTCAATGGTACGCCAAGGAAAGAGAGCGGGCTGCTGCGGCATATAGCTGATTTTGCCCCGCTGCCCGGTCACATTCTGTCCGTTCATGAGAACCTGGCCTGTTTGGGGTTTCAACAACCCGCCAATGATATGGAACAACGTACTCTTGCCGCATCCGGAAGGCCCAACGATCGCTACGAATTCGCCCTGCTCTACGGTCAGGGATAATCCGTTCAGGACTGACAGCTTGTTCCGTCGTTCCCGGAAGGAAGCATGGACGTCCTGTACTTCCAGTGCAGGCAGGCTCTGCTTACCCGAATCGGAGGTAGCGGTAGAAGCAGTGCGGAGTGATTCTTCTCGAGGTGAAATTCCGGCGCTTCCGCCTGGTGCAGGAGGTGCCTGTTCGTTATATTTGAGTGTCATCTCACATTCACTTCCTAACCTTGTATAGTGCTTCTGCTGCGATTCAGCGCTTCTGCGGTCGCCAGCGAACGAGCAGCTTCTCCAGCAGGGCAATGAACAGGAAGAGCAGCAGGCTGAGCGCGACAATAATCATAATCGCAACGAATAGACGATCTGTCCGGTAAGCGGACTTCTGAAGCATCATGTAATATCCGATCCCTTTGTCGGCTCCGATCCATTCAGCAATAATGGCACCCATGACGCTGTAAGTCGCGGCAATCTTGATGCCGGAGAAGATGGAAGGCAGTGCGTGCGGGAGCTCCAGTTTCCAGAAAATTGGGCCGCGTCTTGCTCCTGCCATGCGCATGTAATTCATCATGGCAGCATCCGTACGTGTCAGACCGTCCATGGCAGCGACGGCAACGGGGAAGAAGCAGACCAGGATGATGGTAATCAGTTTGGGCAGCAGTCCGAATCCGAACCAGATCAGCAGGAGCGGAGCGAGCGCAATTGTCGGTATATTTTGACTAAGAATAAGTAAAGGATACAGGGCAGATTTCAGAAATGGAATCAAATGCAGCACCATCGCGATCAGCAGCCCAACCAGCGTGCCAGCGGCGAAGCCAACTAATGTAAGTTGAATGGTCGCCCAGGCATGCATGCCTAGGCGTTCTGCTTGGGAAGCGGCTTCGTGCGCGATGTCCGAAGGTGCAGGCAGCATCCATTTCTCAATATGAAACAGGGAAACGGCGCCCTGCCATATGGCTATAAAGAGAATAACCGCCACAATGGGCGGCCATACACTTTTGAAGTACGTATGCATTAGCGATATTTCTCCGTCAGGGTATCCATGCTGAAGCCGTTCGGGCTGTGGGCGATTTTGATCTGGGAGATGATGCTTGGACTGCCAGCCTCCACGAGCACCTCATGCATTTTACGGACAACTTCCAGCAGTTCCTCCAGTTCACCCTCCATTGTGGTGTCGAGCGGATTGACCTGATATTTCAAGCCGGATTGCTGAATCACTTCGATGGCCCGATCTACATAAGGATACGAATTTTCGCCATTCGGCGTTTTGGGAATCACTTGAATGCTAAGCAGTGTACTTGCCATGAGAGATCACGGCTCCTTTCGATTCAACTTTATTGGGGTAAAAAATCGTTCGTATAGGCTTGGGATACATCGATCTGCTCATCAAGCAGTTTTTTGCTAAACATCCAGTCCGTGTAGTTCTGCCACACTTCCTGTTTTTGCTCACCCCAGCGCGGAGCGTCATCCTTGTATTTCGGGCTCAGCCATTTCTGACTTGCCACCACAAGGTCCTTATCGAGATCAGGTACAGCCTTGATTAAAATGTCTGCCGCTTCTTCGGGATGATCAATCGCATATTGATACCCTTCGGAAGTAGCCTTCATAAACGCCTTCACCAGCTCCGGGTCATTCTGAATGGTCTGCTCGTTCGTCACGAGTACAGGCGTGTAATAGTCCAGCGCATCGGAATAATCCTTCACATACAGCATGTCGAGGGGTTCACCGCGCAGCTCGGCTTCAATGCCGGTCCATGCATAGAAAATCCATGCAAAATCAATGTCCCGTTTCACTGCGGTAAAAAAGTCGGCGTCGCCCATATTGATATTCTTCACTTTGGACACATCGGCGCCTTCGCCTTCCATAATGGATTGCATAACTGCTTCTTCAACGGGTGATCCCCAGCCGCCATAGGATTTGCCTTCGAAATCCTTGGGTGATTTAATGTTTCGGTCCACCGGAGCGGCGAATCCTGACGTATTATGCTGAATGACCGCTGCAATGGAGACGAGCGGAACGTCCTGTGTACGGGCCTGTGTTACGCTCTCCTGATAACTTACCCCAAAAGGAACTTCGTTTGAGGCTACCATCGTATCTGCACCGCCGGCTCCCGGCTGCACAATCTCGACATTCAAGCCTTCTGCCTGGTAAAATCCTTGATCCACGGCGGCATACAGCCCGGTGTGATTCGTATTGGGTGTCCAGTCGAGCACGACTTTAACATCCTTCAATGCTGCGCCGTCACCTTCGCTGCTGTTTTCAGTGGTGCTGCTGCCGTTTTGTCCTGCAGGTGCTGCTTCCTTGCTGCCGCATGCAGCGACGGTGACCAGTGTCACACACAAGAGCAGGAGTCCGATCATTTTACGCCATCTCATCTTGTTTTTCTCTCCTTCATATGGTCCGGCCAGTGGCGCGGGGTACTCCTTGGCTTCATATCCAAGCATGGTGCATAAATCCTTCGATTTATACCAGCTATGATCCGGATGACGTACTTTTTGTGTCAAAAAGATACCATCAAAAAAAGCGCCCCGTAATCCGGGACGCGTGCAGGCGTTAGAGAGGTGGCTGCAGCACATGGCTGGGCCAATTCGATATACTCCGATTCCTACGCTGGCATGATCCAGATCAGGTCTAAGGGTTAGTATCTTGATGGGATACACTCTCAGCCGGCCAATTCCGACTCCCCTGGGAAACTATGAAGTTACGGGCATTACTAGGTGTAATTATAGGCCAGGGGCCGGAATGTGTCCAGTCAGGAACTGGATGGAATAGTCAAGGGTGATTTGCCTGTGGGAATGTATTGAATAGGTGCAAGAACAAGGACGTAGTCCGTGACTTAACGCTGGAAGAACTCAATCCATTCTTTCTCCGGTCCATAGATGAAGAAGTAGCGATAGCCATTGGGCAGCGTAATGATCTCTCCGTCAATAAACTCGGCCTTCGTCTCCTGAATACGCTTATATTCCGCATCTAGGTCCTCCACGTGGATGGCAAAATGGTGCACCGTTCCTTCCGAAGGCAGTTTATCGCTGTATCCCTGAATCAATTCAATCTCCGTTTCATCGCTACCATGGAAGCCAAGGAAAGCGAGCTGAATAACACCATTCGTGTGGGTTACGCGATCTTTCAATTCCAGTCCTACGATCTCCGTATAGAAACGCAGTGTTGTCTCCAGATCACGTACAGCAATGCCGATGTGGTCAATACGTTTTTGAAAACCCATCATGAGACCTCCCAAATTCAGAAAATTGTTTCTTACATATTAAGGGATATGATAGATTTCTAATTCCGAGTTGTCAAATGTGATTTAATTTAAATTCACAGAATGTTCACTTATGTGGAGATATTCGCGATCTTTATAATTGGCAGAGTAAACAGAGAGGATGAGAGAGAGTTGCCAACCACGAAGAAAGAACATATTTATTTTGGCTTGATGATGTGTACAGGAATGGTCATCGTGATGATGTCCTTCAACCTGATTTACAACGGATTAATCGGTAGATTATCCCCACTTGAATTACTGTTTCAGTTTGTTTTGTGTTTTGCTATTGCTTTCCTGGTGGAATCCTTTGTTGTCGGTCCGGTAGCCCAGAAAGTTGCTTTTTCACTGCCGTTTGACAAGTCCAACAAGCTTCTCGGTATAGTGGCCATGTCTTGCTGCATGGTTGTTGGCATGGTTTTGATCATGTCCTTTTATGGTATGGTCACGTCTTATTTTGCGAATCAGTTGGTGGGTAAACCGCTCCTCGAAACCTATCTTCACACCATCGCTCGTAACTTTAGCCTGGCCCTTCCGCTGCAGCTTCTCATTATTGGGCCCCTTGTTCGCTATGTATTCCGTACATTTATTAAAGGGAAAGAAGTGGTAGCTCCCTTGATCAACAATGAAGCTTAGTAAACCTGCTGAATGTAATTCATAAATTAATGCTAATTTTTTTTTACTCCAGAAATGAAATAAACTGCCGCAAACTATTTCCTGGGCAATCATGATGTAGACCATTGAACAGCACGAGTTTCACTCTACAGTGCGATTGTTGAAGCAAAAAGGGCTCCGAAGCATGCGCTGCGGAACCTCTTTACATTATAGCTTAACTGGTGAATTTAATACGATTCGCAAGACGGTAATCAAACGGAACCTGCATGTTGTCTGCTCTGCCACTGATAAGCAACCAAGCTGATTACAAGCAGACCTGCAGAGAATAGCGCAAGCATCCATGTGGATTGATTGATGTCCAGATGATCCAGACTCCAACCGGTAAGCAGAGGCAGAATGGCGCCGCCGACTCCGCCAGACGCAATCAGTATACTGGGAGTAGACTCTTCTGTTCCTGGCAGCATTTTGCTGGCAAAAACGAGAGCAATGGAGAAAACCCCTAAAAACGCCAGTCCAAGCAGGAGAATAATTAGAAAAGCAGACCAGATCTGGTTGGTAAACGGAAAAATGGCCATTAACAGCACAGCTGCCAGACAGCTGTACAAAATGTACACGCGATACTGGAACTTTTCAGCGATATATCCGGCGAAGAGTCTCCCAATAGACATCGCGATCCAGAAACAGGTAACACTAAGAGCTGCCCCAGCTTCCTTCATGTTCATTTTTTCAATTAGAATGGCAGGCATGAAGTTGGCAAGACTCATCTCCGTGCCGACATAGAGAAAGAAAAATACTACGAATAAGATCATCAGGGCCAGATTACGACCTCGATAGATTGAACTGGTAGTGTCACGGTCTGAAGGAGACACACCATCAGAAGCTTCCACCGCATGGATGTGTCCAGCAGCGGCATCTGGCTGGCGCCTGCCGAGTGCATGATCCAGCTCCCCGAATGACATTCTGGCCCAGAAGAGGAATGTCAGTGCTGAACAGACGGCAACGACGAGGAAGGACATGCGCCAGTACCCTGCCGAGATCAGACCGCTGGCGATCAGCGGCATGACCATGGCTCCGATGCCGAATAATACTTCAAGCCTGCTCATCGCAACTGCGGTATTTTCTTTGATGGCCGCAATGATGATGGTTCCGATTACGGCTTCAATCATGCCGAATCCAAAACCGGCTGCGGGTGCAATGACAAACATGAGGCCCCAGGGAGGCAGCAGCATATAGGATAACTCTGCAATGCATAGCAGAGCTGCTGCGATAAGTAAGCCGCCGCGTTTGCCAAAGCGACGATTTAACGGAGGGGATAACAGTACACCGCCCAGGAATCCGGCAAATTGGGCAAAGATCAGTGTTCCTCCCTGACTGTAATCTTTGCCATAATGTTCTAGTGCGACAGGCAGAATGGAACCGAGGACCACGTGTGCAAGTCCGATAAGAAAATAGGACAGACAGCCGATCCATAACAATTTTTTCATGGAGAACTCCTTCTATACCTATGTACAATTTAAGGTCAGCTTAGTTTGGCTCATACGTCCGAGTACAAACAAGTCTATCATAACAGCATGTGTAAGGATTTGGTAGGACTTGCAAAGTGGTTTATGGTTCGTATATACTGAGACACAACAATTACAGATCGGAACCATGCCGTTGAAGAGCATCCAACTCGGAGGCGTTATCGCCAGGGGAGCGAATCCATCCCCAAGTTAACCGGAACCGCCCGTTATCGCGGACCAAGAGGCTGGAACAGGGTATCCTGATTCGGCAAGTTGGGTGGCACCGCGAGCAGAGCGCTCCTCGTCCCAAGGGATGAGGGCGCTCTTTGCATTTTTTTAGCCAAAGGAGACGGTGACCATGTTGGACATGAAGTGGATTCGGGCCCATGCAGATGAAGTGCAGGCGGCGGCAGACGGGAAGAAAATCAATATTAGCATTCGTGCATTACTGGAGCGGGATGAGGAGCGCAGAGCGCTTTTGCAGGAAACAGAAGAAGGACGCAGAATGCGGAACACCTTATCAGCGGATATCGGAAAATTGATGCAATCCGGGGACCGTGAACAGGCCGAAGGATTAAGAACTCAGGTGAAACAGCTGAATGAGAAGCTGGAACAGGTCGAAGCGAAGCTTGCGGACGTGCAGGAGGAAGTGACCCGGCTGCAATGGCTGGTGCCTAATGTCGTATCACCAGATACGCCGTTTGGAGCATCGGACGAGGATAATGTGGAGCTGCGACGTGTAGGAGAAGCGCCAACATTCGCTTACACAGCCAAGGACCATGTGGAACTCGGGGAGCTCCACGATCTGATTGATATTCCGCGCGGGGTGAAGATTGGCGGGACACGAAGCTATGTACTAAAAGGGGCAGGGCTGCTGCTGCACCGGGCGGTACAGCAGCTCGCACTTGATTTGCTGCTGGGGCATGGGTTCACCCCTATGGAAGTGCCTCTCATGGTCAGGGAGGATGCACTTGTGAACACGGGATTTTTCCCAACAGGACGTGATCAGGTCTATGAGCTGGCAGGGGAGGACAAGTGGCTGGTCGGAACCTCGGAGGTACCCCTCGTATCGTATTATGCCGATGAGATTGTGGATGTACAGAAGCCGATCAAGCTGGCTGGTATATCGACGTGTTTCCGCAGTGAGGTCGGGTCAGGCGGCCGTGATGTGCGAGGACTGTACAGAGTGCATCAGTTTGCCAAAGTCGAACAGGTCATTCTCTGTGCACCGGATGCAGAGGAATCAGAGCGTATGCTGCAGGAAATTACCGGACATGCTGAAGAGCTGCTGCAGTTGCTGGAACTGCCTTATCGTGTGGTGGCGGTGTGTATTGGAGACATGTCGCAGAAAACGTATAAACAATACGATATTGAGACATGGATGCCGAGCCGGGGCGCTTATGGAGAAACCCATTCGTCGTCAAACCTGCAAGATTTTCAGGCGCGCCGTTCGAACATTCGCTGTCGAGATGCCGAAGGTCAGCTAGCGTACTGCCATACGCTCAACAATACGGCCGTGGCATCACCGCGGATCCTCATTCCACTTTTGGAGAACCACCAACAGGAGGATGGAAGCATTCGCATTCCGGCAGCTCTGCAGCGCTATATGGGTGGTGTTGAATATTTGACATTGCCGCTTCCAGATGAAGAGTAACCGCCTGAACTATAAGTTAAGTTGGCAGCAAGACAGAAACGGAGCCCTTTATGGGTTCTGTTTTTTATTTTCTTGAATGTAACGGCGTAGAGCTTTAATTCGTAGAAAGGTTGATTGGAAAATTGTCCAATCCCACTTCTTTAGACCATCCTAGCACTGCAAAATTCATTATTATGCATTCAATCTCCGATATAATATAATAGAAGTAAAATATTGGGTTATGGGAGATGGAAGATAGCAATGAAAAGAGTAAAACGAACACTTCGAGGAATGCTTGCATTGATCATGGTATGTGCCATCTTGGCTCCATCGCACATTCTGGCGGCTACGGGTGACGTGACCTCCATTGAAATTACCAACAGCAGCCCGCAGAAGTTAAGTGTGTCACAGACGGCTGCGCTGAAGGTGATGGCAGAAGTTGAAGGGTTTGATAGCAAGCAGGATGTGACTGCAGGGGTTACGTGGTCTACGAGTAATGCAGCAGTTGCAACCATTGTGAAAGGTAAAGTAAAGGCAGTAGCAGCGGGTGAGGCAACGATTCATGCTGAGGTCGATGGGGCAAAGGCGCAGCTCGTTGTCCAGGTTTCCGAGAAAATCAAAAGCATCAAGGCTTCGCCTAAATCCTATAGTTTTGTCAAAGGCAGTGAAAGTGCGCTTCCCAAAGTCAGCATTGTGCGTGCGAGCGGCAAGGAAGAGGACGTAACGTCAGAGATCGTGTGGAGCGTTTCGAATGCAGCAGCTGTCGTGGAAAACGGCAAGATCAAGGGCAATACCCCTGGCCGGGTGCTGTTGCAAGGTAAATACGGCTCGGAAACAGTTAAAGTACCTGTCGCCATTACAGACATTATTACCAAAGTGGAAGTTACTCCTACTGCAATGCAGTTGAACATCAAGAAATCCAAAGCACTGAAGGTCATTGGTACATATGCCAACGGAAAAACAATCAATCTGTCGAAACAGGTGACCTGGACTTCGTCGAATAATGCAGTGGCAACCGTTAAAAATGGGACGGTCAAAACGCTGACCGAAGGAAATGCAACCTTGACAGGAACCTACCAGGATCAGACAATAAAGACAGAAGTTACGGTTGTTCCATTGCTGAAAAAGTTGATTACAGGTCAGAAGAAGCTGGTGTTATCCCCGCAGGGAAGCACAACGCTAACCGTTATGGCGCAGTATGATACAGGCAAGACAACGGTAGTTACCAACAATGCAGTTTGGAGCAGTACGAAACCGGGCGTAGCTACCGTAACCAATGGCAAAGTGGTGGCTGTAGGTAAAGGCAAAACGAGCATAACCGCCAAGTGGAACAACAAGAAAGTGACGATACCGGTAACGGTAAAATAAAGCTTATTTCAATCCAGCGTGTGACCATAGCTTTTTACATCATAGAGACAGGCAGCAGAGGGGCGTAGAATATACGTCCCTTTTTAGATACAAAAATACGAAGTCACCGCAATAAGAGGCTTACCTGCGCGGATCCAGAAACAAAAACGGAGAGGATGTGATCCGCATGAAAGCTACAATTATAAGTTCAAATGGGGATCTGAAAGATTGAACTTACTTTAGGCAGAGAATTGCTGTATAAAAAGGCAACTGCGGTTTAGGCCCGATGGATCGTAAGCATTGGAGAAGGTGATGTTGATCAGAGAAAGACGAATTTATTTTATTGCGGTAGTCATTACCATGGCAGCCGGGCTGGCATCCCGTCGTTACGGGAATATGCTGCCTGTTTTCTTACATAACCATGCTGGAGATGCCTTGTGGGCAGGCATGATCTATTTCGGATTTCGTATGGTTTGGATCAGGCGAAGTAAGGCTTGGGCTTTCCTTTTGAGCTTTGTGTTTAGCTGGGTAATAGAATTCTCGCAAATGATTCAGATGCCATGGCTCAATGAGGTGCGTTCAACCATGTTGGGTGCCCTGATTTTAGGACACGGTTTTCTTGTCATAGATCTCATCAGATATACGGCAGGGATTCTGTGCACGTTCGTGATAGATCATTATTTCCTAAGCAATAGGAGGAGTTTGTATGAACATTGAAAAGTTATTCGCGGAGTCGCCAGAATTTGAAACAGAACGGCTGCTGCTCAGACGTCTTACATTAGACGACACGGAGGATTACTATGCATTTGCCTCCGACCCAAGAGTGAGCGAGCAGAGTTTGTGGAACTGCCATGAGATGGTGGATGACTCCGTTCAATACATTCAACGGGACTTGGAAAATTATGAGAATAAATTGGTGTATCTATGGGGATTTGTTCTCAAAGATACGGGGCGCCTGATTGGCCGCGGGGGGATCTTTCATTTCAATGAACTTATGCAGAGTGCTTCTTTGGGATATGCCATTGCAAGCAAGGAGTGGAATAAAGGGCTTGCTGCTGAAGCGATGCAGCCCATCGTTCATTACTGCTTTCAGGAACTGGACTGCAACCGGCTGGAGGGCAGATGCAATGCTGGCAACATCGGTTCGGCACGTGTCATGGAGAAACTGGGTATGTCGTATGAAGGCCTGCTTCGCAAGCAATTGAAGATCAAAGGCGTGTTCACGGATCAAAAATTGTACTCCCGTATACGGGATGATCTATAATACTTGCAATGATACACAGGATACATAGTAGAAATAATAAGGAGGCGGAGCAATGATCTACAGCATTATTTCTCAAACGGTATGGGAACAGGTGTCCAAGGAGAGCGTATACGCACCGGATAGTCTGGAAACGGATGGATTCATTCACTGTTCAACCAAAGAGCAGATTCCATGGGTAGCTGCACAATATTACACAGGGCGTACGGATCTGCTGCTGCTGGGTATTGATGAAAAAGCATTGAAGCCAGAACTCGTATATGAAGACCTGTATGAGTTAAATGAACTTTTTCCTCATATTTATGGAGAACTTAATCTGGATGCGGTGAAGAAAGTGATTCCTTTTCCGCCGAATGAAGAAGGCGTACTGGTATTTCCCGAATAAAGCAAGCCTTGCACTCACTATGGATATAGAAAGGTGTTGGCCTATTGTGGATATGAATATGAATCAGGCATTTCTGGAGACAGCCGAGAAGCAATTTCTGTATTATAAGCAGCTTGGAGAGAAGGCCATGGAGCAGCTGGAGACCGAGCAATTATTTCAGGCATGGCATGAGGATACCAACAGCATTGCCGTCATTGTGAAGCATCTATGGGGCAATATGTTATCCCGCTGGACCGATGTGCTCACAAGTGATGGTGAAAAGTCTTGGCGAGAGCGGGATGCCGAATTCGTCAATGACATCTCCACACGAGAAGAACTGATGGGCAAGTGGGAGGAAGGCTGGAACTGCTTGCTGAGTGCCATTCGTTCTTTTGCACCGGAACAACTCTCACAGATCATATACATTCGCAATGAAGGTCATACCGTCATGGAGGCTATTACACGGCAATTGGCGCATTATCCGTATCATGTGGGACAAATTGTTTACGCAGCCAAAATGCTAAAAGAAACACCATGGACAAGCCTTTCCATACCAAGAAATGGGTCAGCAGTATACAACGGCAGCAAGTTTGCCAAACCAAAATAACGCAGACATTTACCGAGGATGAGCTAGACAAGGATTAAATGATCGGAGTCGTGATTAACGCCTACTATTGAACAAAGAGAGGGACACTATGACACAGTTTGCATTAATACGTCACGGAAGCACAGCATGGAATAAGGAGAAGCGGTCTCAGGGGCAGACGGACAATCCGCTGGATCAGGAAGGGAGAGAACAGGCCGTTTTGCTTGCGGAAAGGCTGAGCTCGGAGTCGTGGGATGCCATCTATGCCAGCGATCTGGGGCGTGCACATGAGACGGCGAAAATTATCAGTGAAAGGTTGGGTATGGATGAGATTCATCTGGACCCAAGGCTGCGTGAGATGGGCGGCGGTCAGGTGGAAGGAACAACGGAGGCGGAACGTATAGCCAAATGGGGCCCGGACTGGAGCACTCTTGAGCTGGGGCGGGAAGCTGCAGAAGCCGGGACGATGCGTGGCAGTGCTGCAATCGAGGATATATGCAAAGAGCATCCTGATGGAAAAGTGATTGTGGTCAGTCATGGGGCCATTCTGCGTAATACCCTCCGAGGATTGGTGCCTGCGCTTGATGTCAGTACGAAGTTGTCCAATACCTCGATTACCCGGCTTGAAAAGAAAGCTGGATCCTGGGCTTGCGACTTATACAATTGCAGTGTCCACTTAAATCCTGCAGAGGATTCCTTATAGATGAATACAACTGAACTTAAAGAGCAATTACAGCTTATACAATCGAAGAATTTTGCGGCCGACGAGGTAGAGCACCCTTACGAACTGGCGCTGCATATGTTACAGCACATCGGAAGTACGGACCCTGTCCTTCGAGATGAACTTATATATGTTACATTTGCAACCTGGATCGGACAGGGGATATTTTCAGAAGAACAACTCCGTGTGCTGCTCCATAAAGCAATGGACGATCAGCATCTTTTCTATGGAATCGGAGAGAATGGGATGGACAGTGTATTTACCCGGGCCTTTTCCGTCCTGCTGCTGTCTCCCATCTTAAACATGGATCGTCAGCGGAACTTTCTAATCAAGGCAGATATCGAGGCTATTCATCACCGATTGACCACGTACCTGAAGGAAGAGAAGGATGTCCGCGGATACGTCGATGAAAAAGGTTGGGCTCATGCTCCTGCACATGCATCCGATGCGGTTGAAGACCTTGCTCAATCCCCATATATGGATGAAACGGCGTTGAGAGAACTGTTGGACTCGCTTGCTGTGAAAATAACGGATTTCAGTGCAGTATACATCCATGATGAGGATCAGCGTATTGCTCATGCAGTAGTGACTATTGTTAGACGCAAGCTACTTAATAGATCGGATCTTGCAGCTTGGATTGATGCACTTGAACAGGCATGCATAGATCAGACCGGCGAAAGAAGCTATGTTGAGATAAGCCGAATTAGCATGAATGTACGTGTCTTTTTGCAGACTCTGTATCTGGTGATACGAAAAGAAGAACAGGATCCATTTCCGATAGTTAGGGAGCTTGTTTTAAACGCATTGGAAAAAGAGTGAACATGATCAATCCTAACTTACCAACAGGGGGAGATGGCGTGAGCAAAATCAAGTATGTATGGACAGAAGAGATGCTGTCTCCACTGGGTGAGGCTGGAGTGATGATTCGTTGCGGAGATGCAATATCGGATGAAGTTCACCGCAGAGTGATCTCGGTCTGTGCTTGGCTGGAGGAAAATTCCTTTCCGGGCATGGTGGAGTTGGTTCCATCATTCGCGTCGATTGCACTGTTTTATGATCCAATGGATGTTGCAGAATCCACTCGATTGGCTTCAGGGAAAGGAGCAAGTGAATCTTCTCCATATCAACAGGTGTGCAGGATGTTATTGTCCCGGTTAGAGATGCTTGAAGAATCCGTACATAATCAATTCAGAACCATTGTGATTCCAGTGTGCTACGGAGGTCCATTCGGGCCTGATCTGGAGTATGTTGCGAGTGAAAACGAACTGACCCCAGATGAGGTTGTTGCGATTCATACATCCGGGGAATACCTGGTCCATATGATTGGATTTGCACCGGGATTCCCCTACCTTGGCGGATTACCCAAGCGGATTGCTACACCCCGAAGAGCAACTCCGAGGCTGAAAGTGGAAGCCGGGACCGTCGGAATCGGCGGCGAGCAAACCGGAATATACCCGGTAGCCACTCCTGGTGGTTGGCACTGCATCGGACGAACACCTCTGAAGCTGTTTCGTCCTGAACATGATCTGCCGAGCCTGCTTCAGGCAGGGGATCGGGTCCGGTTTGAAGCGATAACCGAGCAGGAATACATGGAGTGGAAGGAGGGCGAAGGATGAGAATGGAGGTCATTCGCCCAGGCCTGTTGTCCACAGTTCAGGATGAGGGAAGGTACGGATATCGACGGCATGGGGTACATCCGGGTGGAGTCATGGATACATTTGCAGCAGGAACAGCCAATATGCTGGTGAATAATCGCCGTAATGCAGCTGTGATGGAAATAACCATGACGGGCCCTGAGCTTCGATTTCATGAAAATAGCCTCATCGCTCTATGTGGTGCAGATCTGTCGGCAACCGTGGATGATCAGCCGGTTCCCCTGTGGCGTCCGGTCGCGTTAATGGCCGGAAGTGTATTGAAATTTGGGCGATGTCGATCCGGATTGAGAGCATATCTGTCCATTGCTGGTGGGATAGAGGTAAATGAGGTCATGGGGAGCCGAAGTACGGATCTGAAAACTGGCATTGGTGGCTTGGAAGGCAGAGCTTTGCGAGCAGGAGATATTTTATCTGCTGCGGAGGCTTCTTGCGAAGCACGAGCCATGCTCCATCAATTGCTGGAACAAGCGAAGCGGGAGAAAACACAAATGAAGGGGCCGATATGGCACCTATCCAGCAGAGAATGGCCTTTCTATCAGAAGGATCCAGTGATCCGTGTGATGGCGGGTGCGGATACCTCCAAGTTTACTAGGGAAAGCCTGGAACGAATGTATAATGAACAATATGTGATTGCTCCTCAGTCGGATCGGATGGGATATCGATTGGAGGGTTCAAGGCTGGAGCTTGAACAACCCATGAGCCGGTTATCAGAAGCCGTAACCTATGGCACAGTTCAGGTCCCAGCAGATGGTCAGCCCATCATCCTGATGGCAGATCATCAGACCATTGGAGGCTATCCTGTGATTGCACAGGCAGCCAGGGTGGATTTACCAGTATTGGCTCAGGCAAGGCCCGGGACACGGGTTGCTTTTCAGCCAATTACACATGAAGAAGCGCAGCAGTTGTTCCTGGAGCAGGAGCGGGGATTACAGCTGTGCGCTGCATTCATCCGCAGAAGATTGACCGAAACGGGGGATCGCCAATGAAGACGGTAGATATCAATTGTGATCTGGGCGAAAGTTATGGTATATACCGAATGCCGTGGGATGAAACGGTTTTGCCGCTGATCACTTCGGCCAACATTGCGTGCGGATTTCATGCAGGGGATCCGGCCACGATGCGATCAACGGTGGAAAAGGCAATGGAGCATCAGATTGCAATTGGAGCACACCCGGGATTGCCGGATATGCAGGGTTTTGGCAGGAGAAGCATGGATATAACTCCGCAGGAAGCCTACGACATGGTCATATACCAGATTGGGGCACTGGATGCCTTCGTAAGAGCATCCGGTGGATGCATGCATCATGTGAAACCGCACGGCGCGTTATACAATATGGCTGCGGAGAATATGATGCTTGCTGAAGCTATTGCTCAGGCGGTTTACAACGTAAGGCCAGAACTATACCTGTATGGACTTGCGGGTAGCGCGCTCATTGAGGCGGCGGATCGTACCGGTCTGCGCAGCGTAAGTGAAGTGTTTGCAGATCGGACTTACGGTGCGGATGGTAAATTGACGACCCGCAGTCATGCAGGAGCAGTCATTGGGCAGCCAGAACAAGCACTGGCTCAAGTGCTGCGCATGGTGAATGAAGGTATCGTAGTGTCCACGGAAGGCATAGCGGTTCCCCTCAAAGCGGAGACCATATGCATACATGGTGATGGGGAGCATGCCCTCTCTTTTGTAAGAGAAATCCGCAGAGTACTTGAAGCTGAAGGGGTAATTCTATCGGCTGCAGGTCATGCTTGAGAATGGGTCGGTACCGGAACCCGCCGAGATAGATACATATGAATGAATTGGAGTCGATGAACAAATGAAACCGATACGGAATTCCGCAAAGGCGGTCATCGTACAGAATGGAAGGCTGCTCGTCATCCGTTTGGAGGATCAATATGGTGCAGCTTATGTTTTCCCGGGTGGAGGCCAGGAGAAGGACGAAGAATTGAAGGCTGCGGTTGCCCGCGAATGCCTGGAAGAGATTGGACAGGCCGTGAACGTAGGCGAATTGCTTCATATCCGGGAATACATCGGGAAGAATCATGAGTTTGCCGAATGGGATGCTGACATACACCAGGTTGAATTTTATTTCGAATGCAGCCTGAAGGATGCGGATGCCACAGTATTTGAAGGCTCGAACCCGGATGACCATCAGGTTGCGGTGGAATGGATTGCGCTTGAAGATCTGCCTTCCGTCCGTTTGTATCCCCAAACGATTGGTGAATTGCTGCTGAAGCGTGAACCATCACGGATTTATCTTGGGGATATCAACTAATAACCTTTCCAATATTGTCACGTTTACGAACGGATTCATGGATTCACCATAGGTGGGGTGGGTACACTATAAGTACAGGCTTTTATGTCACAACAAACTTAATAGAAGTGGAACATAGAATTACACGATAACGGAACGGACAGAAGAAACCTGAAGAAGCGAAGCGGTCGCCTTTATCACTGGATTTTTCCTTTGCGAAAAGGGAATAAAAAAATCTGGGGATAACAGCGATCGGAAGGTTGTTCTGTCAGTGGAGTGTTTACGTGTAATCACCGTAAGTTCTGCTTATATACCCCCAAACCGGAAGGAGCATGTCCCATGAATAAGACGGAACTAGAACAAAACATTGTAAAGGCATTGGAAAACAACCCTTTTTGCAGCTTCTCAACTGTGGAGAATGGTAAACCGAAATCCCGCTATATGGCGCTTTTCAATGATGGTATGAATATTCACTTGGCGACGAACCGCCGCACGCATAAGGTGGAGGAGCTTGAGAACAACCCTAATGTCAGTCTTTTGCTCGGCTATGAGGCGGGTGGCTCCAAAGAAGTGGTTGAGATCGAAGGAACCTGTGAAGTAACCAAAAATGAAAACCTGCGCGAAGAAGTGTGGAATGATGAACTGAAAGCATGGTTTGACGGACCGAACGATCCGAATTATGTCATTTTGGATATTACACCCGTACGCATTGAATATACAGGCAAGGACCATGAGCATCAGGTGTGGGAACAATAAAGCAACCCAATGAAGTGCTCTTTGGGAGCACTGAATAATCGGATATATCTTGATGGACATATAAACCGTGAGGCCGCAGAGCTTCGCGGTTTTTTACTGTCTGATGAGCAGGCTGAAATGGATACATATGTAAGTCCTATGTAATATACGTATTTAACACGTTTAGTAAACTATATATTAACAAAAAAAGAGAGAATAATGTCGAAATCCCGCATGATTATGTAAAGTCGAACTCTTATGTGCGGATAATGTAAAAAATAATGCTTTTCAACCACGCTTCATTGCGTTATGATTTGGAATGTAAACGATACGCACAGATATGAATAGATGTTCATGTGAGATAAACTAACCTGAATTCAGCTGGTTAAGACCGTGATTTTAGCACGCACAACCCATGAAATCTATGCTATTTCTGCGCCTATTCGTTTGCACACTATGGCATGATTCAATGTACATAACCGGGAGGGGTTATTTTGAAAAAGAACAAAAAAGTATTATCAAGCCTGACTGCCGCTTTGGTTGCATTAAACGTGCTTGCAGTATTTCCGGTACCTGTATCGGCTGCAGATGCTGCCAAAGTAAAATTGCGGATCATGGAAACAACGGACATTCATGACAATCTGATTAACTACGACTACTACTCCGATAAAGAGACCGATCAATATGGACTCGCCAAAACAGCTACGCTGATCAAAAAAGCCCGTGATGAAGCGAAGAACAGCCTGTTGTTCGACAATGGTGACCTGATTCAGGGTAACCCGCTCGGAGACTATGTAGCCAAAATCGATCCACTTCAAAAGGGTGAGACTCACCCTGTATATAAAGCAATGAACCTGCTCGATTATGATGCCGGTAACATCGGAAACCACGAGTTTAACTATGGTCTGGATTTCCTGGACATGACGCTGGAGGGCGCCAACTTCCCTTATATTAATGCGAATGTCTATGTAGATGACGGTGATGACGATGAAACGAACGACAAGAATTACTTCACACCCTATGAAATTCTGGACAAAAAAGTAACGGATGAGAGCGGCAAAGAGCACACGATCAAAGTGGGTGTTATTGGATTCGTGCCGCCACAAATCATGCAGTGGGACAGTGCTAATCTGGAAGGCAAAGTCATTGCCAAGGATATTATTGCTACAGCCAAGAAATTCATTCCGCAAATGAAGGCTGAAGGTGCAGATATTATCGTTGCCATTCCTCACTCCGGTTTTGAAGATATCCCTCAAACGGATCTGATGGAAAACTCGGTGCTGTACCTGAGCCAGGTAGAGGGCATTAATGCGATTCTGTTTGGACATGCCCACAAGGTATTTCCAAGTGCTGATTTTGAAGGCAAAAAGGGAGTAGATCTTGAAAAAGGCACCATCAATGGCGTTCCAGCGGTGGAGCCAGGGTTCTGGGGTGATCATCTCGGAATCATTGATCTTGATCTGGAACTGGTGGATGGAGAGTGGAAAGTGGTAGATTCCGCGACAGAAGCACGTCCAATCTATGACACTGCGAACAAAAAGCCATTGGTTGATGCAGATCAGGAGATCATCGATGCGGTTCATGAAGAGCACGAAGGTACGCTTGACTATGTACGTGGCCCGGTCGGAGAGACAACGGCTCCAATCAACAGCTTCTTCGCGTTGGTACAGGACGATCCATCCATTCAGATCGTGACGAATGCTCAGAAATGGTATGTGGAGAAACACATGCAAGGAACCGAGTATGAAAATATCCCGGTATTGTCTGCAGGAGCTCCATTTAAAGCAGGCGGTCGTTCAGGTGCTTCGTACTATACGAATATCCCTGCAGGCACCATCGCGATCAAAAACGTAGCGGATCTGTACGTATATCCGAATACGGTTCATGCCGTTCTGGTTAACGGTGCTGAAATCAAGGAATGGCTGGAATGGTCTGCAGGCCAGTTCAATCAGATCGACCCGGCTAAGGGTGGACAGCAGCAGCTGATCAACATGGATTTCCCGACGTACAACTTTGATGTTATCGATGGTGTAACGTATCAAATCGATGTGACTCAGCCTGCCAAATACGATTCCAAAGCAACCGTGGTGAATGCATCGGCAAGCCGGATCAAGGACCTGAGCTTCAATGGCAAACCGATTGATCCGGAGCAAAAGTTTATCGTGGCAACGAATAACTATCGTGCTTCTTCGTCCAAACTGGCCAATCCGGATGGTAAACGTATCGTTTTGGCAGCACCGGACGAGAACCGTCAAGTCATCATTGACTACATCCGTGATAACAAAACAATCAATCCGGCTGCGGATGGCAACTGGTCACTGGCACCAATTAAGCCTTCTGCAAGTGTAACTGCAGCAGCACTGAACGATCTTGAAGTTGTGTTTGCGTCTTCTCCGGATGCCAAAGCGCTGGTTGAAGCTAACCCGGCAATGTCGTTCATTGGTACGAATGACGAAGGTTTTGCCGAGTATGGCTTGAAATTGACTGGAGAAGCCGCGGTGACTCCTGAACCGGGAACGAAGCCTGCTCCAGCACCAACACCTGCCCCAACACCAAAACCAAAACCAGAACCGCAACCGCAACCTGAGAAACCAGCAAGCGGCAAAGTGGTATATGTGGTGAAAAAAGGGGACAACCTGTACCGCATCGGCTTGAAATATGGTGTGGACTGGCGCAAGCTTGCCACAGCCAACAAAATTTCAAATGTACATCAATTGAAAGTTGGACAGAAAATCGTAATTCCCGCTTCTTAATATATAGCGGATAATGAAGGCCGACAGTCAACAGACTGGCGGTCTTTTTTTCTGCAAAAATGTTTAAGACTGTAGCAAAAACGTTCATACCGGAAGTCATTAAAACACTAGAGATTAATTTTATGACCCATGCTATAATATTTACAAACTTTGGGTATATACCATTTTACATTAATTGAAATAGAAACATAAACCGGCAAGGGGGTTCTACATGAATTGCAGTGGCTGCAGTCCAATCTATCCAATTGAGGATCAAGGTACTCTGTATCTGCGTCCCGTTTTCCCCGTTTTGCTGGAATTGCTGAGAACGTTGGGTGTGCAAGTTGAACATTCGGATGAAGCGATATGGACGAACTATACGAATGCCGAATCTGTACAAAACTGGCTGGAAGCCATACAGAAGCTCGAAGTCATCCGCCCAGAATCCATTACAGTACAGGTAACTCCAATGCATGAACAGGCGGATCAAGCAGGCTGGATTAGTCTTCAGATGATGAAATCTCGATTCGAGCATGCAGATCTGGTATCGATTATTTTGAACAATCAATTCAGCAGTCATATGCAGCCTATTGTTGATGCAAATGAACAGATTGTCGGATTCGAGTTTTTGCTTCGACCTTCCGAAAATGGCAAGACATTTAGCCCGTATAACTTGTTTGAGGTTGCCCGGGACACGGGTTTACATTCCTTTTTGGATCGGACCGCAAGAATCACAGCAATCGAAACAAGTGCAGCTTTTTTGCCTCATGGTGTTAAGCGCTTTGTGAATTTTCTGCCCTCCTCTATATACAATCCTGAATTTTGCCTGACCCATACGTTTGAAGCGATTGAGCGCTTGGAACTGGACCCCCAGGATTTTGTGTTTGAAGTTGTGGAAACGGAACAGATCCAGCATATGTCCATTCTCCAGCATATTTTTTCGGTGTATCGTTCCCGTGGAATGTCGGTAGCACTGGATGATGTTGGGGCAGGGTATTCGACCATTGAATTGATGAATCGGCTGGAGCCTGATTTTGTCAAAATTGATCGCAGTCTGATTGATCAGTGTGATCGTGACCCAGTGAAACAACAGCAAATTATCGATATTGTGCAGATGTCACGCCGATTCGGGGGACGTGTGCTTGCTGAAGGCATCGAACGCATGGAGGAATTCGATTTTTGTCGCTCCATAGGGATCGAGCTGGCTCAAGGATATTACTTTGGCAAACCTTCGCCCAAGCCGCCACAGGGCCCATACGGGCAAACATCTGCCTAGATAAATGCCTTTCTAATATGTACATATAAACAAGTCACTTCCAATAGCGGAGTGGCTTGTTTGACATGTCATGTGAATTATTGTAATCAAATAAATTTAGACTTAAGCCGATATATAAGATAACCCTATGCGAAGATTTGGTATGAAGAGAAGGGTTAAGGTAGACATGGAGAGGGTCCTACATACGAACAAAGACAGATTGAACTTTTTAGAGGGGGAGAAGCAGATGGGGGAGAATCTGGACCAAGGGCAAGCGAAAAAAGCTGCCAAACCAGTCAAACAGAAAGAAAATAAAGCAAAAAAGAAGAACAAGAAAAAGGGCTTTGTCTGGAGTATACGAAATAAATTGCTGGTATCCTTTCTGGCCGTATTGCTGGTGCCCAGTTTGATCATTGGAATGATCACACTGTTGATTGCCGATCGCACGGTAGAAGGTCAACTGATGGATAGTGCCAAACAAAGTGTAAGCACGACGAATTCAATTATTGAAACCCATGTCAATGCGAAGATTCACGATATCAATTATTTTGCCGAATCCATTCGGACGGACATGCTTAGCGGGGATGGTGGCCTTTCTGAATTGGAAGTGAAACTACAGCAGTATGTCGGATTGCATCCTGATGCGCTGAATATATTTGTAGGAACTGAAGATGGGACTATGGTTAGGGGGAAAGAAAAAACCGGCAGTGCACAAGGGTCCAACTATGATCCAAGGGAGCGTGAATGGTACAAGCTTGCGATGGCCAACCCGGGCAATCCCGCTGTGTCAGCCGTGTCCAAGAATACGGATGGAGTAACGGTTGTGTTTATATCCAAAACACTGGAAGATCAATCTGGTGTAGTAGGTCTGTCTTTGGATCTAACGGAACTTAGCGAACAGGCTTCCATTAAGGTGGGCAAGGAAGGATACGTTATTATTATGGATCCGGAGAGAAATTATATCTCCTCACCTGTGGTGGAATCTGGCACGCACGAAACGTCAGAGGCTTTGGACCCCATGTTTGCAGAACAAGAGGGATCGTTCGATTACACCTACAATGGTGATTCCAAAATGATGATCTTCTCTACTAATGAAGCTACGGGCTGGAAGATTGGCGGAACGATGTTCCAAAGTGAATTGTCTCATGCCAGTAAAGACATTCGTATGGCAACCTTAATCGTCATTCTGGCTGCGACCTTCCTCACGCTAATATTCATTATCTGGTTTACACGCTCCATGCTGCGTCCAATCCGACGTCTCCAGGAGTCTGCTCGTGCGGTAAGCAAAGGGGATCTGACAGTCAAGATGGAAACCGGACGAAAAGATGAAGTCGGTGATCTCGCCAAGTATTTTGAGCGGATGGTAGATAACCTTCGAATGATGATTCTGGGTGTACAGGAGACGACGGAGCAGGTATCGGCTTCCTCTCAGGAACTGTCGGCGAGTGCGGAGCAAACGACCAAAGCCATTGAGCACTCGACACTTTCCATTCAGGAACTTGCGGAAGGTGCAGAGCAGCAGGTGAAGAGCGTGACGGGCGGATCGGAGCAGATGAGTCGTATGGCCGAAGATGTCCGCATGATGTCTGAACGTGTGCAATCCATTACGCAGAACATGCGGAATACATCCGGAGCAGCTTATTCCGGTAATGAAGCAGCGGGACAGGCCATGGATCAGATGAGCAGCATTCAGGAGACGGTGGAACAGCTGGCGGTGGTGGTTCAGTCCTTGAATGCGCGGTCGACAGAAATCGGAAACATGGTTAATGTCATCGCCACCATTTCCAAACAGACCAACCTGCTTGCACTGAACGCGTCCATTGAAGCGGCGAGAGCGGGGGATGCTGGTCGTGGGTTCGCAGTCGTAGCAGGTGAGGTGCGGAAACTGGCGGAAGAATCCGGCAGCTCTGCAGCACAAATCGGTGAACTCGTTCATAATATCCGTCTGGATATGGATGCCGCGATGGATGCCATGACAGCCGCCCAGACCCGGGTAGAGGATGGCATTCAGGCAGTAAATACTTCGGGTCAGTCATTTGCACAGATTCGTGTGGCCGTTGAAGATGCAGCCCATACGCTCGATGATTTGTCTCAAACAACGAAGCAGCTGGAAGAAGGAGCGGCTCGTGTTGCCCAAGCCATGAATGATATTTCTGTCGTAACCCAGGAGAGTGCTGCGAATACGGAATCCGTATCGGCTTCCTCTGAGGAACAGCTGGCATCTGTAGAAGAGATTGCGTCGTCATCAGCACATCTGAATAGTATGGCGGAACAATTGCAAGGCCTGCTGGGCATGTTCAAAATGGTGGAAGATACGCCGAAGAACAAGGACCAGGCATAACCTGGTGATAATACTTGTTCATAGAATAAAATAAAGATAGACAATCCTCCTGTTGCCCTGTATAACTATATCGTTGGTTTTTCTCTTAGATTGCGGTGTATTTATAATAGTAGTAATAGGGTGAAGGTACAGGAGGATTTATGACATACGTAGCTATACTAATCTTTGTATTAACCGTTGCGCTGGTGATCTGGCAGCCCCGTGGACTGGGTATTGGCTGGTCTGCTTCAGGTGGAGCCGTGCTCGCCTTGCTATGTGGTGTCGTCAGTATGAATGATGCCTCCGATGTGGCGTCCATCGTATGGAATGCAACACTGGCATTTGTCGGCATCATTATGATTTCACTAATTCTGGATGAGACTGGATTCTTCGAATGGGCTGCACTTCATATGGCGAGACTCGCTGGAGGGAACGGACGCAGATTATTCATCTACTCCATTTTGCTCGGAGCAGCAGTGTCTGCTTTATTTGCCAACGATGGTGCGGCGCTTATTCTGACTCCGATTGTTCTCGCCATGGTGCGTGCGCTGAAATTCGATGAACGCATGGTACTGGCATTTGTCATGGCAAGCGGGTTTATTGCCGATACCACGTCACTGCCGCTGATTGTCAGTAATCTGGTGAATATTGTGTCAGCCGATTATTTTGGAATTACGTTTGTGGAGTATGCTGTGCGGATGATGGTTCCCAATTTCTTTTCCATTGCAGCGAGTACAGGAATGCTGTATCTGTTTTATCGTAAAAGTATCCCTCATCGCTACGACATCTCCGCCGCTCGCGATCCCAGGGAAGCCATTCGCGATCCGCGGATGTTCCGTATTGCCTGGTATATGCTTGCGCTGCTTTTGATAGCTTATATCTCCAGTGAGTTTCTGCAGGTCCCGGTATCGGTTATCGTGGGCGCCGTTGCTCTGCTATTTGCCATATTGGCACGAAAGAGTGAAGCAGTTGACCTGAAACGTGTTGTCAAGGAAGCACCTTGGTCCATTGTGGTCTTCTCGGTAGGCATGTACATCGTCGTATACGGACTGCGTAATGCCGGATTGACAGATCATCTGAGCCGCTGGCTGGATGCCATAGCAGAGCATGGCCTGCTGGCTGCATCGGTGGGCATGGGATTGATCGCAGCAGTATTATCATCGGTGATGAACAATCTGCCAACCGTGTTGATTAACGCACTGGCGATCCAGGATGCACATACCGAAGGCATTGTTCGAGAAGCGTTGATCTATGCTAACGTGATTGGATCTGATCTGGGTCCCAAAATGACGCCAATCGGTTCACTGGCCACATTGCTCTGGCTGCATGTGTTGTCGCGGAAGGGTGTAAAGATTACGTGGGGATATTATTTCAAGGCAGGTGTAATCCTGACGATCCCGACATTGTTAATCACCTTGGCTGGACTGGCCCTGTGGCTGTGGATTTTGAATTAGTAGAAAGGCTGCTTTTGCTCTGGTGCCTTGCACTTGAGAGGAGGCAGTTTTTTTATTTTCTTCTATATATCAAGTTTAAATACATCTAATTAACCATTAATAATAGACCGGCCAATTATTGGCTGGTCTTTTGTATTTTCTCACCTCTCCCCAGGCGGTAGATTAAAACGTCTGGAAGCGACCAAATAACACCGAGGCAGTGGAGGGAACGGAATCGATTCTGAAGAAGCGGAGCATCCGTCTGCGGCCTGGAGTTTTTAACATTACATTGGAACGGAGAGGACAGTAATAATCTGTAGAAGCGAAGCGCTCGCCTTTATCACCGGATTTTTACCAAAGGGAAAAATTAATGAAATCCGGGGATAACAGCGATCGGAAGATTGTTCTGTCAGCGTAGTGGCACGATGTAATTTACGTGAGGCCGAGCCAATACAGCGATCGGAAGAACGATCCGGAACCGGAACGGTCGCTTACGGTGTTGTTTTGCGTTCCATATATTTCAAAACACCGCCCACAATTTTAACATTGCGTTTACAAAACATTGATTTTGAGATGACATACCGAAACTACAATGATAAAAGAGTTGATGGTGAACAAACAAATTCACAAAACGCCATCACTACATTGGGGGAGGAAAACAAAACATGTTTAAAAAGTTGCCGTTTATTTTGATGACCTTAACGTTCGTACTGGTACTCGCAGCATGCGGATCCAAAAATGATGCTGGTACAGAGGGCGCTACAAGCAATGGTTCAGGATCAGGCGAAGCAGCTGCTGAGCTTAGCGGAAATATCCTGGCTGTTGGTTCAACAGCACTGCAACCTCTGGTAGAGCAAGCTGGACAAAAATTTATGGCAGTTGATGAATATAAAAATGTAACAGTGCAAGTGCAAGGTGGCGGTAGTGGTACGGGTCTGACTCAAGTATCCGACGGACAAGCTACAATCGGTAACTCCGACGTATTTGCAGAAGAGAAGCTGGAAGATGAAGCAAAAGCAAAAGAATTGGTTGATCATCAAGTAGCAGTAGTAGCGATCGCACCAGTAAGCAACAAAGATGCAGGTGTGGAAGATCTGACGAAACAACAATTGATCGATATCTTCTCCGGTAAAATTACAAACTGGAAAGATGTTGGTGGTGCAGACCAAGCCATCGTTATCGTTAACCGTCCAAGCAGCTCTGGTACTCGTGCAACATTCGAGAACTTCGCTCTGGGAACGAAAGTAGAAGATATCCAAGGTTCCATTCAAGAAGATTCCTCAGGTACAGTGAAGAAGCTTGTATCCGAGACTCCAGGAGCAATTGGTTACCTGGCACTGTCTTACCTCGATGACAGCTTGCAAGTACTGAAGTACGAAGGCGTTGAAGCAACCGTTGAGAACGTAGAAGCTGGAACATATCCAGTATGGGCTTACCAGCACATGTACACAAAAGGTGAGCCGGATGCAGCTACAAAAGCATTCCTCGACTACATGCTGAGTGACGAAATTCAACAAAATGATGTAACGGAACTGGGTTACATTCCGGTATCCGGCATGAAAGTAAAACGCGATGCAGCGGGTAACTTGACTCAATAATCTTTGAACTTGCGCATACAGCGAGAGAGGCGGACTAAGGTCCTGCCTCTTTACGCGGTTTTTGAATGAAATAATCCCATATTTTACATTACTCTATTATAGAAGGATGGTTGTTATGGAACAGACCGAAGGGGGAACGGTAATGAACAGCAAGATCAAGTCACGCCGACCCTTGAGAGAGAAACATTTCTGGGAAGAATGGACAGGACGGATCTATACGTCGATTTGTGTCGTATTGTTGATCGTTGTCATGTTTTCCATCGTTTATTTTGTGGCGTCCAAGGGTCTCTCCACCTTTTTTAAGGATGGTGTGAGCCTGAGTGAATTCCTGTTCGGCAAAACGTGGAGTCCATCATCAGAACCAGCAGCCTATGGAGCATTACCGTTCATCACCGGTTCCTTCACAACCACCCTGCTGGCCGCTCTGATTGCAAGCCCGCTCAGTTTGTGTGCGGCACTCTTTATGACGGAGATCGTGCCGGGTAAAGGGAAAAAGATACTGCAGCCTGCCATTGAATTGTTGTCGGGTATTCCGTCTGTCGTTTACGGTTTTATCGGTCTGAGTGTTATCGTGCCTCTATTGCGCAGCATCTTCGGCGGAGCCGGCATCGGGATTGCAGCCGGATGTCTGGTTCTATCCGTAATGATTCTGCCTACCGTAACAAGCATTATGGCCGATGCTCTGTCTGCTCTACCCAAAGGTTTGCGTGAATCGTCCTACGCTCTGGGCGCTACGCGCTGGCAGACGATCTACCGCGTTATTATCCCAACGGTTCTGCCAGCCTTGCTGACAGGGATCGTTCTGGGGATGGCTCGTGCCTTCGGTGAAGCACTCGCCGTACAGATGGTTATCGGTAACGCACCGCATGTACCGACATCCTTGCTTGAATCTGCTTCTACATTAACAAGTGTAATCACCCTGAGTATGGGTAACACCACGATGGGTTCGGTTCATAATAATGCACTCTGGAGTATGGCGCTTGTCCTGCTTGTGATGACGTTTGTATTCGTCATTCTGGTTCGTTTGCTCGAAAGGAGAAACCGGGTATGAAAATGAAGGCAAAAACGGTCGATAAAATTGCTACATCCGTCATAGTTGTTTTAGCCTTGTTCATCGTGGTATTGCTGCTCGGTTTGCTGGGATTCATCCTGTTCCGGGGAGTAGGGCAAATCAACTGGCACTTCCTGACGAGTGCACCGCAGCTGCTCAAAGGGGGCGGCGGGATTGGACCGCAGCTCTTTAACTCCATCTTCCTGTTGATCTTAACGCTCATTATCACCATTCCGCTCGGTTGGGGCGGAGGAATCTATATGGCGGAGTATGCGAAGCCAGGCAAGATTACAAGTTTTATCCGATTGGTTGTTGAGGTATTGTCTTCCTTCCCATCGATCGTTATCGGTTTGTTTGGTCTCTTGTTGATTGTGAATACGTTCGGTCTTGGTTTCTCCCTGATCTCGGGTGCCATGGCGCTCGCGATATTCAACTTGCCGCTCATGGTACGTACAACGGAGCAGGCTTTCCGGGCCGTTCCGAAGGAACAGAAGGAAGCGGGCCTGGCACTGGGTCTGTCCAAATGGAAAATCATCACGTCGATCCTGCTGCCTGTGGCGCTGCCAAGCTTGATTACAGGTACAATCCTGGCTTCCGGCCGGATCTTCGGTGAAGCGGCAGCCCTGATGTTTACAGCAGGGATGAGCAGTCCGCCGCTGGACTTCACGGATTGGAATCCGACAAGCCCAAGATCGCCGCTTAACCCATTCCGTCCGGCAGAGACACTTGCCGTTCATATCTGGAAAGTCAACAGTGAAGGCATTGGACCAGATTCCAAGGAAGTGGCAGCTGGAGCATCTGCGGTGCTTGTTATTCTTGTACTGGCGTTCAATCTGAGTGCACGCTGGATCGGCCGGGTTGTATACCGCCGCATGACAGCTTCGAAATAAGGAGGAACCAACATGGCCATACCTTTTGGTACGGAACAGTTAAGCATATATTATGGGCATTTCCAGGCAGTCAAGCAGATCAGCCTCGCGTTTCCTGAAGCCAGCGTTACAGCGCTGATCGGACCTTCCGGTTGCGGTAAATCCACGTTTTTGCGGTCCCTCAACCGCATGAACGATGAGATTTCCGGTTCCCGCACAGAGGGGCACATCTGGATGGATGGTAAAGACCTGAACGAGCCAGGCACCGACGTGATCAAATTGCGCCAGAAAATTGGCATGGTGTGGCAGAAGCCAAACCCATTTCATAAGTCCATCTACAACAATATCGCGTTTGGCCCCCGCTACCGCGGTATCAAAGGCAAGAAGGCACTGGATGAAATTGTGGAAAAAAGCTTGCGCCGCGCTGCGCTGTGGGATGAAGTGAAGGACCGACTGAATGAATCGGCCCTGTCTCTCTCTGGTGGACAACAACAGCGTCTGTGTATTGCACGTGCCTTGTCGGTTGATCCTCAGATTTTGCTGCTCGATGAGCCGGCATCCGCGCTGGACCCGGTATCAACGGGTAAAGTAGAGGAGCTCATTTCCGAGCTTAAGAAGGATCTCCGAATCGTAATCGTAACCCATAATATGCAGCAGGCAGCACGCATCTCGGATTATACAGCGTATTTTTATCTGGGAAGCATGATTGAGCACGGGGATACAGAACATATCTTCACCAACCCCGATAACCGTTTGACACAAGAGTACATTATGGGACGTTTCGGTTAAGGAAATTGCATGACATTGGATGGAGTATAATATAAAGCAATAAACAGAGAAGAAAGCATAACTCCCAACGACGACGTTTGGGGTTATGCTTTTTATATTTTAGGAATGGTAGAGTTTGCCATAACAAAAACAATCATGCTACGATAACCAGAGTTACAAGATGATGAGTAGCACAGATCTATGTTTCTGAAGGTAGAGATGATGACAAGTTGGATATCTAGGACTCTGAAGGAGATGTTGATGATAACAACGGACCACGAACGATTCATGGACAGCTTGGTAGCGGATGCAATAACGCGCTATCCCGTAAGGAAGCCCGCGGCCTCCTTTATCCGTCACAATGAGAATCTGACCTATCATATTATGGACGAAGCAAGTGGACAGAAGTATCTGCTGCGTATACATAAAGCTGCTTATGCAAGCATGACCGGTATTCAACATACACGTCCAGCGCTGGAAGCGGAGATGAATCTCCTTCATGAATTAAATTCAACGACTGCGTTACGCGTGCAGCACCCTGTTCGTAATCTGTCGGGAGATTGGGTTACTGTCTGCTTCCTGGAAAGCGGGGAGGAAATCTGCTGCACCATGCTGGAATGGATTGAAGGCAGGGACATTCAGCAAGGGGAGCAGCTGACAAGAGAGCAGATTCATGACTTGGGGATACAGATGCAGACACTTCACCACTATGATCGTATGCAGGATACGCCTGATATAATCGGCGCCGGACTCGAAGCGAAGGATGGCTGGACAGGCCAGACTGAAGTCCGTCCATCATATGGCAGTATCGAAGAAAATCTGAACATGCTTGAGCAGCTTGAGGAAGGCGTCACATTGGGCATATTTACACTTGAGGACTTTGCCTTGATACGTGAGACGTTTGGGAATATCAACAACCAGCTGGAAGCATATCCTATTGGCCCAGAGACATGGGGAGTGATTCATGGTGACATTACCCGGGGGAATCTGCTGATGACTGAACAGGGAATCTCCATGATCGACTTTTGCTTATATGGTTATGGCTATTATCTTTTCGATGCTGCAGGTGCGGCCTTGATCTTCAATAGGGAGGAACGGGATATCTTTCTGTCGGGTTATACCAAACAAACAGCTCCGCTCACCAAACAAGAGATCAGGCTGATGGAAGGATTCATGCTCATTTTTACGTTCGGTTATTATGCCTTCCAGATGGCCAACGAGTCCAGACATGAATGGATGAAGGATCGGATGCCGAAGCTCTGCAGCAAATATTGCAGACCCTACATCGAGAACCACAGTATTTTCTATGAATTATAAGATCGTTATTTAATATAGTAATCACGACATTACGACCACATGCTTCAACCAATATAATTGGGGCGTCCTGAACTCAGGGGGCTCTTTTTGCGTACTCGTAGCTTCTTGATTCAAGAATGCATTTATGAAGAAAGTATAAATTCTGCGGAGAGAAAGATGTATTTCGTTACAATACAGTCATGGGAGGATGAAGCAGCGATGAGAGACAACGTGAACATATTGCTGGTGGAGGATGATCCGGAAATTGCCCGCATTTTGATGGACCATCTTCGGCGTGAGGGATATGAGGTGACCTGGGCTTCGAGCGGCCTGGAGAGCTGGGAAGATTTCAGGAAGGGGACCTATCAGCTGGTCCTGCTCGACCTGATGCTGCCGGAGATGGATGGGTTCACGGTATGTAAAAATATTCGGCTGATCAGCGACGTTCCGCTGCTCATGATGAGTGCACGCATCGAAGAGGAGAGCAAGGTGAGAGGTCTTGGTCTGGGCGCTGACGATTATATTACCAAGCCGTTCAGCCTGGCGGAACTTACAGCACGCATTGAAGCCCACCTGAGCAGATATCGCAGATATCAGGGCATCAAGCCGGAAGCGACTCATCAAGCGTACAACGACGGCTTGTCAATCAACCCATTGAAACAACAGGTGCAGGTTCACGGGGAAGATGTCATGCTGACGAACAAGGAATGGGCCCTGCTCACGCTGCTCGCCTCTCATCCGGGCCGTGCATTCACCAAAGCGGAGCTGTACGAACATGTGTGGAACCAGCCGGTAGCAGGAAGCTCAGGTACGGTTACCGTGCATGTAAAAAGCCTGCGGGCCAAGCTGGGCGACGAACCACATCAACCACGCTGGATTCAGACCGTGTGGGGCAGCGGATACCGATTTATAGGAGATATAGCAGAATGAAGCTGAAGTACTGGCTGATGGTTGCTTTTCTCATTGTGATGCTGCTTCCTGTCGCTGCAGGTTGGGCACTATTCTCCCTGTACAACTACTATAACGACCAGCGCTCCGTAGCGGAATATGTAGAGTTAACCGGACGGCTGGCTCCTATTGAAAAGAGGTTGTCCGATCCGGACCTGTACCGTCTGCAATCTTCGGATGCTTATGCTTCGCTCTCCGGGCTGGCTAGTGATCAATTGAACGTTGACCTCTATCTGCCTTCAGGGATCCGGGTGTATACATCCGGCGGGGATACCTGGGCTGCCGGAGCTTATACTGTCAGGGGTTCGGAGCTATATCGTGATCTGTACGACATGCAGATTCGTCATCGCACGTTTACGCTGAAAAAGCCGGTATGGGAAAAGGGTGAACTGATTGGCATTTACGAGATTACCATGCTTCGCGGAGAGTGGCTGGAGGGCATCTCGGTTCGGACAGCCTGGGTCGTTGGGTTCGCTGGTGTTTTCTTTATCCTGTTATACGGCACCGTGCTCTGGCTGCTATCCAGAAAGCTCTTCCGTCCGATGAGACATCTGATGGGCCGAATGCATGCATTTGCACGGGGGGAGGTTCCCGTGGATAACGTACCGGTACGTCGGGATGAAATGGGCATGCTGCTGGAGCAATTTGATGCAATGCAGGAGAAAGTCAAGCAGACTCAGGCAGAGGTGGAGAAGGAGCAAAAAGAGAAAGAGCTCATGGTCGCTTCGCTGTCTCATGATCTGAAGACGCCATTAATGTCCATCAGTGCCTACGCAGAGGCACTCAGTGTGGATGCTCCGCTGGAACCGTCAGAGAGACGGGACTACCGGGATGTGTTGTTTGGTAATGTAGAACGGATGAAACACATGATTGGTGAACTTGAAATGTATACGGCGCTGGGTTCCAGTGAATTGGAGATGGCCATGGTTGAGGTGGAAGGAGAAGAGTTCTTCGATATGCTGCTTGGAAGTTACGGGGGACTTGCCGAGCGTGGACAGATTGAGGTGAGAGCGGTTGTCCGCACGGATCACCTTTACCGGCTTCATCCCGAACAACTAATGCGTCTGACAGATAATTTGATCAACAATGCACTGCGTCATACAAGCAAGAACGGTTTGATGGGTCTGGGTGTGATTGCTTCAGATCAGCCGCTACCGGAATGGGTTATTCCAACACTGGCGTTGGAGCTGGATAAGTACAGAACGGGAACAACATTAATTCTGGTGCAAAATGAAGGGACTGCTATTCCTGCAGAACAGCTGGATCGTATTTTCGAGCCCTATGTGCAGCATCAGAATCAGGAAGAGAAGGCGTATGCGGGCAGTTCGGGTCTCGGATTAAGCATAGCCAAAAGGATTGCCATCAAGCATGGAGGTGAGATGCGCATGTGGTCGGCGGAAGGATACGGCACGCTGGCTGCATGCCGATTGCCTGAGATGTAATGCCCTTAAACCAATGAGAGAGGATGAACGATAATGATGAAAAAAGGGTGGATGATGCTCGGTACGGCGCTACTTGCTGGGTCACTGCTCGGAGGCTGCGCTGAGAAGGATCTGGTTGGCCTGTCAGGAGATGAGATGATCGAGAAGGTTGTCACTGCAGAAACGAAACCCGCTTCGTACTATGCTGAAGGTGTAATGAAAGTGTGGTCGGATGACAAATTGAGTCACACCATGCACATTAAGGAATGGGTCGATGGAGAGACCGGGCGTAAGCGCACTGAAACCGAGGAGAATGGCAATATCAGCTACGCCGTTAATAACGGAACGGACATCACCATTTATGAAAAAGAAACCGGCACGGCGTATTCGATGAACGTATCTGCCATGGGACAACAGCCAGAACAGACTCAAAAGCAGATGCTGGTGGATCAGCTGGAACGGTTGCGGGATTCCCATGATGTGGATATGATGGGACAGGAAGAGCTTAACGGACAGGAAGTCATTCACATCAAGCTGATGCCAAAAGAGGGTGGCACTTTATCCATTTCCTCCGAATATTGGGTTGACCCCAAAACGTGGATGATTGTTAAAGTCATTAGCACATATGGTGATGAAAAGTCAGAAATGGTCTATGATCCGATTCAATATGATCCCGAATTTTCGGAGGATACGTTCGTAATCGACATTCCCGAAGAAGTGGAAGTGAAAAATCTGAACGATCTGAGCCAGCGTTCGGAAGTGAGTCTGGAAGAAGCGGAACAAGCGTTGGGCCAACCCTTTTTACAGGATATGAGCGGTGAGCTGGAGCTGTCTCGGATGGAAATGTATTCATCAAGTGGAGAGATTGGCAGGGATGAAGTGACCTTGTATTACGTCAACAACGACAAGGTTGAAGTGAGTCTATCCGTATTCGAGGCGCCGGATGAAAATGTGGATGATACACTGCTGCCTGATGAGTCCAAAGTGGAGGTTCGGGATACCGAGGGTTCGTATATGAAGAGCATACGAAACATATCATGGACTGAAAATGGGCTGCGTTACTCCATCATGGGTGAGAACGAGGAATGGACGAAGGAGAAGCTTCAGGCTTGGGCGAAGGATCTGAAGCTTCCCAATCAGCCTTAATTTTGAATGGTAGGAGAGTGTGAGTCACGCAATGGATTACAGAGAGGTTAACAACGGAGAACTGCGACGTCTCCACCCCAAAGCCAAACAAGCTACAGCCCTGACGGCCCTTATGGTCAATGGGCTGTTGACTCTTTTGGCCGCTGGATATCTGATGATCGCATGGGTTAGAGACTGGGTGCTGTGGCCAGGCTGGATTGGATTAGGGCTTTTTATCATTTCACTGATCTGGTACACCTGGATCCTGCCGGGATTACGACACCGACACTTTAGTTTTCGGGTGGCTGAGGATGAAGTGGAAATCCATTCCGGTTGGTTATGGCATACGGATACGATTGTGCCAATGACGCGTGTACAGCAGGTGGAACTGGAGAGCGGTCCGCTGCTGCGAAAGTATGGACTTGCCAAGGTCAGCATCGTTACTGCCGCAGCCACACTCCATATCGCCGGACTGGAAAGAGAGGAAGCAGAGCAATTAAAGCGCAGTATCGGACATCTGGCGAAGGTGGAAGATCCCGATGAATGAACCCAAGCACCTACATAAGCTGTACATGTTATTTCCCTTTTTTAGCGTAATGAAGTCCATCATTCCCATACTCGTTCTACTCATCATCAAAGGCGTGAACTGGAGCAAATTTCCCTGGTATGGTTATGCTGCTGCCCTTGTTCTATTTACGCTTCCTTTTATTCTGTATGGGTGGTTTAAATGGCGTAAATTCAGCTACACGCTTCAGGAAGATCGTATTGTGCTGCGTCAGGGCATCTTTGTCCGGGAGGAGAAATCGATCTATTTCAGCCGTATTCACTCCATCCAGACACAGCAGCCTCTGATTCAGCGCTTGCTCCGGCTGGCACAGCTCAAGATTGAGACGCCGGGCGGCAGCAAAGAGGCGGATGGTGTACTACCCGCTCTCGCGGTTGCGGAAGCAGAGCGGGTAGAGCAGTGGTTATATCAGAAGCGCAACGAGGCTGTGAAGAAAGCGGAAGCACCTCTCTCAGCAGAACATGCTGAAGATCTTAACTCCGATGAAGAGGGAGAATCTCTTGAGCAAAAGGAGAAACACATCCAGGCATTCGCTCCGATTATGCAGCCAGAACGGGAGGTTCTGCTGCGGCTGTCAGCCGGAAGACTGTTTGCCGGAGCGCTGACCACGATGAATCTACCGCTCGTCGTCGTATTCGGAACTGGGGTTTATTCCTTCGCGGATGACCTGCTCCCTGCGCACTTCTACAGCAGCTTGGTTGAGCGGGCTGGGCAGCTGCCAGCGATCTGGTGGCTCGGACTTGTTCCTGTCATGTTTTTGCTGGCCTGGATCTTGTCAGCTGTCCTGTTCACGATTAAGTATGCCGGATTCACGGTGGAGCAGGAAGGCGGTAATATTACGATTGTTTCCGGATTGCTCGACCGAAAGAAGCATGTGTTCTCACCAGGGAAGGTCCAGGCGGTGGAGATCAGGGAGGGACTGCTGCGACAGCCGTTTGGTTATGCCGAGGTGGAGATTTTTGTTTTGACTTCAGAGACGGAGAAAAAAATGATGCTTCATCCACTGCTGCCGCTCCGCGATGTCAATGAGCTGCTTGCCCGAATTGTACCGCAATTCGTCATGCAGCCACCCGCTAACAGACCCCCGGATCGAGCCCGCTGGTTATTCCTGCGCTGGAAATTGCTTGGTGCAGCCCTGCTGGGAACAGCGGGGACGGTGTTTCTGGGCCCGATGGGTGCATTTCTATTTCTCCTTATTCCCTTATGTGCCGTTTGGGGATACGAGTGCTTCAAGGATGAAGGGCTGAGCATTCAGGGCAAGCTGCTAACCCTTCGCCACCGGACCATCTCCCGCAGAACAGCGCTGATGCGCCGGCCTCATGTGGTCACAGTGGATACGGTTGCTACCCGAAGACAGCGAAGCAAGTCCTTGTTATCCGTTCGGGCGAGGCTGATGGTGAATCGGGGCGGCTTCAAAGCCATATTCCTGGAATATGGCCAGGCTAATGCCGTAAAGGAATGGTTTCGGCAGGCTTCGGATCTGACCCAAAAATGATATAGAAAAGCAACTTGGATTAAACCGACTTGAGACTGCCCGATTAACGGCAGTCTTTTTGGTACGGGAAGCCTTGCGAAACATGAAGATCGACGCCGGGCATAGTCCATTTTTTTACTGCGAAAAAGGATCAAATAGGAGATAATACAATTATTGGGTTTTAATTCAGTACTTCTTAAAATTCATGAATGAATCTGGGAGGGATCTGATGGATGAGCAATGATCGAGATCAGGAGAACGGGAAGGGCACCCAGTCAGGGGGATGGAAACATGCCGGTTTGCTCCTGGGCGGAGTAGGCATATCCAACCTGGGGGATTTTATCTACATTGTGGCCATTAATTTGATGGTGCTTAACATGACACAGTCCCCGGCGGCAGTTGCAGGCTTGTGGATTATCTCGCCGATTGCCTCGGTATGCACCAAATTCTGGTCAGGCAGTCTGATTGACCGCTACGACCAGCGGCAGCTGATGATTGGGGCGGATGTGGTGAGAGCTGTGCTCGTGGCATTGCTTCCGCTGATGCCCAGTCTATGGATGATGTACGGCATCATGTTTCTTGTCAGCATGTCCTCATCCATATTCGTGCCTTCTTCGCAGGTGTACATCACCCGGCTGGTTCCTGCTGAGCGGCGCAAGCGATTCAATTCCCTGCAGGCCATGATCAGTTCTGGTGCTTTTATTACAGGCCCAGCCATAGCCGGAGTCATGTTGATCTATCTGTCACCTGCAGCGGCGATCTATGCCAATGCAGCTTCCTTTGTGGTGTCGGCGCTCATCCTGATGTTACTGCCAAGGCTGGGCACTGGAGAGCAGAGCAGCGGTAGGACAAGGTTAACCCCTCGTCTGATTGCCCAGGATTGGCGAGCCGTAATGCTATTCAGTCGACAAGCAGGATATGTGGTGGGCATCTATGCCTTGTTCCAGATTATTCTTGTTATTGGCATGTCGCTGGATGCACAGGAAGTGGTTTTTATCCGTCAAGTCATGAACCTGTCCGAGTCACAGTATGGTGCGTTGATGAGTGTTACTGGAGCTGGATACATGGCGGGTTCTCTGCTGGTGTGGTTGTTCGCCAAACACTTGTCCATCCGTCACATGATGGGCGGAGGCGTGCTCTTGGTTGCGCTTGGTTATTTCCTGTTCGCTCTTTCGTTTTCGTTCGAGCTTGCCGCATTCGCCTTTATTCTGCTTGGGTTGTGTTCGGCGCCGGCAAACACGGGACTGGTCACCTTTTATCAGAATAATATACCGGTAGACTTGATGGGGCGAATGAGCAGCGTACTTGGACTCATGCTGAGTGCATTGCAGGTCATTTCGATTTTGGTCATGGGTGTAGTTGCCGAAGTAATCTCTCTTCGAACGGTATATACGGTCGTTTCGGCAGTTCTGATGCTGGGTGCCCTTCTGTTATGGCTTACGAGCTGGCTTCCTTCAAGACAGTCATATTATAAGGATCACAGCTCTTCCTCAAAATCACTACATAGCTAGTCTATATCCTATTGGAAACTGAACGATTCCGTGGAAAGCTGCATATAATAGTAGAGGAATTTTGCCAAGATGATAATGATGCGTTACTTTTGTTGACATTACGTGTGTTGCATATTAATCTGTTATATGAATGATCAATCTCACAAGGACAACGTTTGATATGTGTTCAAGCGAATATATACGATACAGCGGATGAAAACGAGCGGGAGAGACCTGGGCAGGCCATTGGTTTCAGTAGGCTGCCAGGCACCGAAGGAGCAAGCCGCTGCGCACCCGGCGCAGGTGGTTAATCTCTCAGGTAAATGTACCATCGTTGGACGCAGCTCTGGAGAGTGCGCGAATGCGCCACCCAAGGGGTATATGATGAGAAGGGTACCCCATGGGGCTGCCTCTGATCATGAAACTCTCAGGTAACGAGGACAGAGAGAGGGCCTAAGGCCTTCTACTGTCCTTTTTTGATGTCATCATTCAGTAATGAAGGAACATTATGGTGCATGTCTGGATGGATATGACGATATGGAGGGGTGCAGGATGCGATTTAAAGATGTTTTTTCAATTATCGGTCCGTCGATGACGGGCCCTTCAAGTTCACATACAGCCGGGGCAGCGAGACTGGGGAGAATTGCAAGGCAGTGGCTGGGGTGTACCCCTGAACGTGCCAGGCTGACACTGTACGGCTCATTTGCCGATACGTATCAAGGTCACGGTACAGATCTGGCGTTAATTGGTGGTTTGCTTGACTATGTCACGGATGATCCGCGGATACCGGACGCTGAGACGTATGCCGAACAAGCGGGTATGGAGGTTGAGTTCTATACAAGTGGACTGCCTGCTCCGCATCCGAATACGGTCAAAATTGAGTTGTGGCACGGTGAGCGTCAATGTTCACTCGTTGGTGCTTCGATTGGCGGCGGCAGTGTGTCGGTGCATACGCTCAATGATTTCCGGGTACAGATCAGCGGGGAATTCCCCACACTCGTTCTGCGTCATGCGGACAAGGCAGGGGTGCTTGCTTCCGTGACGTCTACGATCAGCTCCTCAGGGGTTAACATCGGTTATATGCAGGTAGACCGAAAAGCCCGGGATGGCGAAGCACTAACAGCGATGGAAATGGACGGAGTACCAAGTGCCGAGATGTTGGAACGCCTGCGTTCACTGGATCATGTGCTGGATATTCGCGTCATTGATTTGAAGAGAGGGGTTGATCCGGATGCGCTTTAAGCACTTGCATGAACTGAATACGATCTGTACGGCTGAATCCAAAACCATTGCCCGGCTAATGATCGAGGAGCAGGTTCAGGAGACCAATACGCCGGAAGCGGACGTTGTGCGGCAGATGTCGGAATATTATCAAGTGATGAAAGAGGCTGTACGGAAAGGACTGACGGAGGACACCACCTCGCGCAGTGGCTTGACTGGCGGAGACGGCAAAAAGATGGCCGAGTATATTCGCCAGGGCGAAACCTGCTCGGGGGACGCTTCCGCACTGGCAATGGCCTATGCCCTGTGTGTATCTGAAGTCAACGCATCCATGGGCCGGATTGTGGCTACGCCGACAGCGGGTTCTTGCGGGATTATCCCCGGTGTATTCATCAGCTCCCAGGAGCGATTCGGATGGAGTGATGAGCATCTGGTGAACGGCTTATTCTGTGCAGGTGCAATTGGATATGTCATCGCCAATAACTCGTTTATTTCAGGTGCAGAGGGTGGCTGTCAGGCAGAAGTCGGTTCGGCGATCGGCATGGCAGCCGGTGCAATGGTGGAGCTGCGTGGGGGGACGCCGGAGCAGGTCGTTCATGCCGTAGGTCTCGCGTTAAAAAATACACTGGGCCTCATCTGCGATCCGGTTGCAGGGCTTGTTGAAATTCCATGCATCGTCCGCAACGGACTCGGTGCGGTAACGGCACTGGCTGCAGCCGATATGGCGCTGGCCGGGGTAAGAAGTGCCATTCCATCGGACGAAGTCATTGACGTCATGCTGGAAGTGGGAAGTGCGATGCCGAGCAGGCACCGCGAGACGGCGCAGGGCGGATTGGCCCAGACGCCAACGGGCCGAAAAATGATGGAGAAGCTGGCGAAACCCAAAGCGAAGCGTGCAGAACCTGAAGCTGAGTCCGAACCACAGAACACGAAGGATAATGAGACAGAGCAGGCATAGAACGAGGCTGATAGGATAGGATTTATTATACGGGAGACAAACGGAGAAAAGCGTCCGCTGGCCTTTACAGGTCATGCAGGACGCCTTTTTTTGTTTGAAGAGAAAGAGCCTCAGCCTAACTCCGGGCTTTACAGGAGAAAGCTCCTGTAATCTATAACGATAAGAAATAAATATTTACCGTTTATCCCTGAACGATATCCGTACTTAACACGGCATAACCGTATGCTGGCAGTTCAACAGCGAGAATATCGCCGTCCCTGGCCGTGCGGTGGTTACCGTCCAACAATTCGGTCCATTCGTCCGTACCCGCCTCGAATTCAATGATCGCCGTTTCCTCCGAACGATTGAACAGAACGAGAATGCGTTCATCTTCACTTTGCCGTTCAAGAATCAGCTGGCTGCCTTCAGGACGGGCTTGCAGGAATCGGACGTGACCTTCTGCACGCAGAGCGGGATGGGCATGGCGAAGGGCAATAAGCTGCTGATAAAAGGTGAACAATTCACGGTCCTGCTTCGCCTCGTCCCATTCCATGCATTTCCGGCAGCCCGGATCATGGTCACCATCCAGCCCGATCTCGTCTCCGTAATAAATGCACGGTGTGCCCAGATAAGTGAACTGGAACAATGCTGCCAGTTTCATCTTGCGCTGATCACCTTCACACAGTGTCAGCAGTCTTGGCGTATCATGGCTATCCAGCAGGTTGAACGCCACTTCGCTGGCTTGCAATGGATAACGTGAAAGCTGCCGTCCGATGGAATTTGCGAACGTCTCGGCATTCATTTTATTTTTGACAAAGAAACCATTCACGGCATCGGTAAACGGATAGTTCATGGAAGCGTCGAACTGATCACCTTGCAGCCAGGCCGAGGATTCGTTCCAGATTTCTCCGAGAATATACGCCTCTGGATTCGCAGCCTTGACCACGCGGCGGAAATCGCGCCAGAACGCATCATCCACTTCGTCCGCGACATCCAGCCGCCAGCCGTCCATGCCCACTTCCTTGATCCAATACTCGGCTACCTTCAGCAGATAGTCCTTCACCTCCGGATTTTCCGTGTTCAGCTTCGGCATGTGAGGCTCAAATCCAAAGGTCTCATACGTAGGGATGCCATCCTTCACGTCCAGCGGGAATTCATGAACATGGAACCAATCCTTGTATTTGGACTTCTCCCCGTTTTCCTGTACGTCTACAAATGGGGCAAACGTCTTCCCGGAATGATTGAACACCGCATCGAGAAGCACCCGAATACCGCGTTCATGACACAGTTTGACCAATCGTTTTACGGTGTCTGCATCACCGAAATGCCGATCTACCCGGAGGTAATCCTCGGTATCATATTTATGATTGGTGGTTGCTTCGAAGATAGGGGTAAAATAAATGGCATTAATGCCTAGCTCACTGAGGTAGTCCAGATGATCCATTACACCCTGGAGGTCGCCTCCGAAGAAGTTGGATGGTGTAGGCTCGCCGCCCCATGGTTCAACATTCTCCGGATTCAGTTCCGGATTGCCGTTGGCAAATCGCTCGGGGAAGATCTGATAGAAAACCGCATCCTTGACCCACTCAGGCGGCGTAAAGACCGCACCCTGGTGGATATAGGGGAACTGAAACATCTGCCCCGGATCGTCCGGTTCGTCTTCATGGAAACCCGTTTCCGACATCCAGATCTGCTCGTCTCCGCTTTTGAGCAAAAAGGAGTACTTCAGACGATGGTACGGAGGCTTTATTTCACCTTCATAGTAGTCGAACATGGAGTCTGAGGTGAACTTGGTTAAAGAGATCTGCTTTTTGGTGTTTTCCCATGCGTATTTGTCGCCAGTCATGGCGTATACCTCGTTGAGATCATTCTTTTTGGCACGCAGGCGCAGGCGAACAGTATCCTTATCGTAGGCATATGCCCAGTTCCGTTTGGGTTGATGATAGATGGCTTCCAGCAGCATGTTAAAACTCCTCCCGTCTATTCACTTCATATGTACTTCATGGACATCAGGCATGGCATTTCTGTAGCTGAAGATTAAGGTATAATACTAATGAGAGTAACGGAGTAATCCCTTTATATGGTGCTTCGTTCGTTCCTACATACAGCTTACTCCAATATGTTCAGATATATAATTAACCCAAAGGGTGCAGAAAGGAAACGAATCTACGCATGAAAACAAAACTGCTATACATTGAGGACGATACGGAAATCGCGACATGGGTCAGAGCTGACCTGGAGGAACGCGGTTATGAGGTCATATGGCTGGGAAGCGGTGAGGGGGCTGCCGAAGCTGCCGGGGACTGCTGCCTAATTATTTTGGATGTCATGCTGCCTGGGCTGGATGGATTTACGGTAGGACAGAGGCTCAAAAAGGAACACCCTTCCGTGCCCATCGTCATGCTTTCGGCCAGAACCTCCATCGATGACAAGCTGCATGGGCTTGATTTTGCTGATGATTATGTAACCAAGCCGTTTCATCCCGATGAGCTTGCTGCACGAATTGAAGTGCAGCTGCGCAAGGCAGGGACCACCGTTTCGTCCGATGCTGCCCTGAAGCTGGATCACCTGTCCATCTATGAGAAGGACAATCGGATCGTCAATGAGGAGACGGGGGAGGAGATTATTTTATCGGGAAAACAATTTCACATCTTCGCGTACCTGCTCAGGCATATGGGCATGATCCGTACGAAAGAACAGATTTATGAGGCTGTCTGGAATGAGCCTTATCTGGATGGGGATAAGACATTAATGGTACATATTCGCCATCTGCGCGAGAAGCTTGAACGGGATCCGGCCAATCCGTCGGTTATTCAAACCGTACGCGGGGTTGGATACCGTGTGAAGAAACCATGATCAGACGGTTCAGAAAGCGAGAGAATCCGAAGGGTCAGAGCGAAGGGGAAAATACAGGGAAACGTAAGTTTCGATTTGGCCAATCACTCATGTCCCGTTATATGATTCTGATCTTGTGTGCCGTTTTATTTGTTCCCGTCGTACTTCCCATTACCTCCATCGTATATGTGGTGATTGTGAATAACATGGGCAAGAGCAGTAATACTGCTCCTTACGGTGACGTTACCCATATAAGCAATCTCTGGTCCAATGAATCGAAGAAGCTGGAACAGGCAGCACCTGCCAAGGTAGATCAACGCATACAACAGTTACATGCCCAATATCCCAAATCTTCGATGTACAGAGTGGATGAAAATGGGGAGACCGTGTTTATTCTTGGGGGTGAAGGTGTAGAAGTAGTTGAAACTCCGGCAAATGGCTCAACCCTGACTACTCTGAAATGGCCGCTGGATGATCAGAAAAAGGTAGAAACCCGCATTCCCGCAGTATGGGATGCATCCTACACGCTGGCATTCATGAAGGAGGCCGTCTACCGTGACCCGTTAACCGTCGTTTCGTTTATAGGTGGAGGCAATGAGGACAAGGGAAAAGGCTTCATGGTCATTGAAGTGCCGAGATATCTGCTCCAAAAATCCCAGAGCAACTGGCCGATGGAGCTCCTGTATCTTGGTTTGCTGATGACGATTATTTTTCTGTTCTTCATTGTGATGTCCATTCTGTTTTTTGCACGGATTCGCAAACGCCTGATCCGTCTGCAGACAGCCATGATTACGCCAGGTAAGGAAGGCATTCCGCTTCCTGTTGATATTCGCAGATCGGACGAGATAGGTCAGCTGGAAGACTCCTTCAATCAGATGGTGTATCAGTTGACCGAAAGCCGTCACAGGGAACGTGAGGAGGAACAATTCCGCAAACGTCTCATTGCAGGACTCTCCCATGATTTGCGTACGCCACTAACGGTCATTCGTGGACATATGCATGCTCTTCACAAGGAAGCGCTCAGCGATAAGGGAATTAGTTCATTGTCACGCATGGAGTCCAAGATGGATGATCTAAGTGGACTTATTGATAACATGTTATCGTACAATCTGCTGGCGAGTGGTAAGTATACACTGAAGCTGGAAGAGAAAGATGTTTTTCGGATCGTTAGAGAAACGGCCGCGGCATGGTATCCCGTATGGGAGAGAGAGCAGTTCGACATCGATATTGACCTGCCGGATGATCCGCTGATCTGGCGTGTGGATGAACAGGGCATGCGTCGTATTCTGGATAACCTGTTTCAGAATGTGGTTCGGTATGCAGGAGACGGAAAATACATTGGCATATCCACTGAACGGATTCATGACAGAGCAGCTCTGGTTATTCGGGATCAGGGTCCGGGTATGCAGCAAGAGGTGGGGGCGAAAGGTACAGGTCTCGGGCTGTCCATTGTGGATCTGCTCGTTCGCGAGATGGGCCTGCGTAAAAAGGTGGATAGCTCACCCGAAGGAGTTCGGATATTTATTTATTAACCTTAGGTCTGACCTTGCAGTATTTAAACTAAACTTAAACTTCGGACAACTGTAGTTTTAACCTTGGACGGTTACGATGATATCCGAGGTGATTAAACAGTGAGTGATAACATTATTCAAACGGCTAATTTATGGAAAACATATCGGGATCGTGCGGCGGTTCGTGAATTGGATCTGCATATTAAGAAAGGGGATATCTACGGTTTTCTGGGACCCAACGGTGCGGGTAAAACAACAACCATCCGCATGCTGCTGGGCTTGATCAAACCGACAAAAGGTGTCATTCGTGTCTTCGATAAAGACATTCGGAAGGATCGCATGGATATCCTGAGCCGTGTCGGCTCGCTCGTGGAGTATCCGTCCTACTATGGCCATCTGAATGCGGTGGAGAATCTGGAGGCATTGCGCCGGATCCTGAACGTGCCCAAATCGAGAATTGCCGAGGTCCTGTCCATTGTCGACCTGACGAGGGATGCGAAACGCTCGGTTAAAGGATATTCGCTTGGAATGAAGCAGAGGCTCGGAATAGCAAGTGCCTTGCTGGGCCAGCCGGAACTGCTGATATTGGATGAACCTACGAATGGACTGGATCCGGCCGGTATTCAGGAGATCCGGGAGTTAATTAAGCGCATGCCGCTGGAACACGGGATTACGGTATTGGTATCAAGTCACTTGCTCAGTGAAGTGGAGCAGATGGCCAGCCGGGTTGGGATTATTCGCGAAGGCAAAATGGTCCTTCAGGATACAATTGCGAATTTGCACAGCCAGACAGGCAGCTCCATCCGATTGACCGTCTCCGAGCCGGAGGAAGCGATGAAGCTGGCGAGAGAACAAGGACAATTTGGTCAGCGTCAAGGGTCTGAGCTGACATTTCCATACATGGACAACAGTGCGATTGCGCTGCTGGTACGCAGGCTGGTTGAGCAAGATCACGCTATTTACAGGGTGGAGGAGCACCGACAGTCTCTCGAAGACCTCTTCATGCGGGTCATTGGTGAGGGGGCTATGGTATGACGGGACGTGCACTATCGTCGGACTGGCTCAAAATTCGTGGCAAGGGCATTTGGTTTCTTGTATTTCTCGCACCCATCGGACTTACCTTAATGCAGGCTCTGAACTTTGGACTCCGTCTGGATTATTTAAAAGGAATATATGGGGATAATCTGTGGAATGGGCTTCTGGAGAATGTGGTTGTTTTTGTACCGCTAGCATTAATGCTTGGCGCAACGATCCTGAGCTCCATGATTGCCAATGTTGAGCATGAGCAAGGTTCATGGAAGCAGCTTCTGGCCATGCCGATTCCGAGACCAGCAGTATATCTGGCGAAGTTCTTATTGGCGTGTATACTGCTTGTGATCTCTTGTCTTCTTTTGACTGCCGGAATCGTGATTCTGGGCCTCGTGTTCGGGTTCAATGCCGGAGACATTCCCTGGATTCAAGCATTCAAGCTGGGCCTGCTGCCACTGGCCGGTGCACTTCCTGTACTATCCATTGAATTGTGGCTAACGATGGTTGCCAAAAATCAGGCACTTCCGGTGACCTTGGGCATTGTCCTTGCGATCACAGGTATGTTCGCACTTAGTATCTCACCAATCTTCCCGCTCGCATGGGCACAGATGGCATGGAATGGACCGAATCCATTCATGTACGCAGGGATGGGATTGGCGGCGGGGATCCTGATTATGCTGCTTGGAATGATGCATTTCAGCCGGAAGGATGTGGCTTAGGATGAACTTTGCTGCGACGTATTTCCGAATCCTGTCCTCTGAACGGCTGAAAATGGGCAAATCACCTGTATGGCTCTTGATTCTGTTGAGTCCTTTGTTAGCTTTGCTTATTGGGCTTCTCAGTGAGCCATCAGGACAGTGGAAAGTTCTGATGGGAACAATGGTCTTTTTGCATGGAATGCTGCTCATGCCGATCCTGACGGGGGTATTCACTTCATTTGTCTGCCGCTTCGAACATGCTGGTGGGGGATGGAAGCAAATGCTGGTGCTGCCTCTCACCCGGACAGGCGTTTATGCAGGCAAGCTGACGATCGTCATTTTACTGCTGCTTTGCACCCAAGTGTTACTGCTGGGATCCATTCTGCTGGCAGGATTTATTCAGGGTCTAACCGAGCCCATACCCTGGGAATGGATTGGGGGCAAATTGCTGCTGGGCCTGTTCGCCTGCCTGCCCCTTGCCGGTTTGCAAATGTTAGTTTCCCTGATCTGGAGCAGCTTCGCAGCACCCCTTGCTCTGAATTTTGCCTTGACTGTACCGAACATCCTGATTGTGAACTCGGCGACATTCGGTCCGTTCTATCCTTGGGCTCAGCCGATGCTGCTGATGACAGAGGCGGAAGGCGGAGGATTCGGAGCCTACAATGTACCGCTGGGTACGCTCCTTGCAGTAGTTGGAGGGAGTGCAGTGCTGTTTATTTTGATCGGAGTTTTGTATTTTAGAAAAAAAGAAATCTAGGATTGCACGATGTTAAAAACAGATCTTCATTAAAACAAGATCCCCCAAGACCGTCCACCGAGCAAGGATGATGTGCGGACAGGGGGATCTTTTCTTTATCTCAACCAACCTTCGTGTATGGTAAGTTCACGAATCACCTTTGCCGGTGTTCCGGCAACCAATGTATTGTCGGGTACATCCTTGGTGACCGTACTCCCCGCGGCAACGACAGCATTTTTTCCTATGGTTACTCCGGGAAGGACCAATGCGCCGGTTCCGATCCAGGCGTTGTCTTTAATGATGATTTTTTTGGCCATGCTGCTCCCGTCATCCAGAGAGTCAATCCTATGATAGGCACTATCGAATATGCTTGTCCTTGGTCCAATCATGACGTTATTGCCAATGGAGATCTCGACATTGGCAGCAATCCCCACCCCGGCATTAATCATGACGTCATCCCCGATGGTTAACCTTGCCCCTTTGACAACCGTCAGCTGTGTCCCCCAAGGCTTTCCAATGATATTGAGTCGTTTGCCCACATGGAGATCACCAAATTTATTCAGGTAAACCTTGCCTCGTATTCGTGGCAGCAGCCTAAGTGACGGCTGAATTCTTCCAAATAAGGCCATTCCTCTTACCTTCCCATAAGCAACTTTAACTCGATTGGGCAGCATAATCTCCATCCTCTCCAAAAACTAGCCGCGTCCTGTTGCGCTGATTATGAATTAGGTAATGTTTATACAGGACAGGCATGCTCTATGTGTATCGATTATAGCTGAAATGATACATAATGTATCTATGACATTGTAACTAATATCCAGATTTTCAAAGCCAATTTTGGACTTCCGGAACAATCATTTAATTTTGATTTTGAAATAAAGAATGTAAGGTTCCATCTTTTTCAAGTTGGGATATTACAAATTTAAACGAGATTGTAAGCAAAATCAGACTGGAATCTGGTAAAATAAAAAAAGCTGTTTCTAGGCAGCTATACATGGTTATTCGAGGGTAGATACTTAATACTAAAAATGGCTTTTTAGAATGTTTAGAAAAAGATACAGGCTGAGAAAAGAGGGGTAAGCCTTGGATATTAATAAAACGGAAACCCTGAAGCGGATTATTTCTGAGGGAAGTTCTTACCAATCATTGTTTTTTAATCACCCGGATGCCATATATGTGATGGACATCCATGGAAACTATATCGATGCTAATCCATCAGTAGAGCGAATATCAGGCTATACGCTTGACGAGCTGATGCGTATGAATCCAGGTCAGGTCTGTCCACCAGACAGTGAACAGTCGAGGCAGGAATATATTAACGAGGTCATTACTGGCCGTTCAGTCAGTAACAGTATAACGTTTTATCATAAAAATGGAGCTGTAAGACAAGCTGAAATTACCTACGTGCCCATAACAGCGGGAGAAGAGGTTGTAGGCATCTATGGTATTGCCAAAGATGTGACGGATATTGTTGAAGTGGAACGGAAACTCCAGGAGACGCAAGAAAAGTATCAGGTGCTTGCTGAGCACGCCCAGGATCTGATTACGACAAGTGCGCTGGATGGCAAACTGCTTTACGTTTCCCCATCCGTGTATTCTTTGCTCGGATATCGACCGGAAGAAGTGACAGGCAAGTCCTTCAAGGATTATTGCTATCCCGGAGATTTCCCGGATCCGATGGAGCTGTCTGAGATTGGCAACGGCTGCAAAATGCGCGTGCGGCACAAGAAAGGTCACTATATCTGGATGGAAACTCTGGCTAAGCCAGTAGCTGGAGAGAAGGGAAGAGGCATTCAGATCGTAAGCATAAGCCGTGATATTACCCAGCATAAGGATGCGGACAGACGTCTGAGAGAGAGTCGTCAGCGGTATAAATCCTTGTTCGAGCACAATCCAGCTGCGGTGTATTCATTAAATCTTGAAGGTAAGTATAGTGCGGTGAATCGTAATCTGGTTAAAATGCTCAACATTCCTCGCGGCAAGCTGATCGGACAATCGTTTCTGTCCAATCTCGATCCATGTGAGGTAGGGCGCGGCAAATCCTACTTTGATCTGGTGAAGCAGGGTAAACCGCAGCATTATGAAACGCGTATTGTGAATTCCATGGGGAAGACGTTCGATGCATCCATTATCAATGTGCCGATTATCGTCGATCAGGAACTGGTTGGAGTGTACGGAATATTGTCTGATATTACCGAACGCAAGGAGTATATGGATCGTATTCAGGAACTCAGCAAACAGCATGCGCTGATTCTGAATTCCGTTACAGAAGGCATATATGGTCTGGATGCGGAAGGAACCACCATGTTTATGAACCCGGCGGCGGCTTCCATGTTTGGGTATGAAGTGGAAGAGTTTATCGGCAAAAGCGCCCATCCGATCATCCATCACTCCCGTGCGGATGGAAGTTATTTTCCTAAAGAAGAATGTCCAATTCACATGACCGTTATGGATGGACAAAGACGCTCGGTCAAGGAAGATGTATTCTGGCGCAAGGATGGCAGCAGCTTCCTGGTGGAATACCAGGTTACACCGATTATTGATCAGGAACAGATTCAGGGCGTAGTCATTGTGTTCAATGATGTAACCGGAGAGCGTGAAATTGTGCGCGCCAAGGAGACGGCTGAGCTTGCAGCGCAGGCCAAGTCAGAGTTCCTGTCGATGGTAAGTCATGAGATTCGTACGCCGATGAACGGGATTGTGGGCATGACCGAACTGCTGATAGGAACCGATCTGTCGGAAGAGCAGCGGGAATATGCCCAGATTATTCAGGAGAGCGGAGATGCACTGCTGAATATTTTGAATGACATTCTGGATTTCAGCAAACTGGAGTCGGGTAAGATGGCTCTTGCATATGAACCATTCTCTCTACGCAAAATGCTGGAGCAGGTGGCAGAGCTGTTTAAAATTCGGGCAGACGAAAAACAGCTGCAGCTCAGGTATCGTCTGAATCCAAGCATTCCAGAATTCATGGTGGGTGATGCCATGCGTATCCGTCAAATTCTGGTCAATCTGGTTAGTAACGCACTGAAATTCACGGATAAGGGCAGCATCGAAGTCAATGTGGATATCGTTAAGGGCAGAAAGCCAGAAGATAGCGTGCTTGATTTTGCAGTGAAAGACACCGGGATCGGTATTCCTGCGGACAAGCTGGATCAGTTGTTCCAATCCTTCTCCCAGCTGCACCCGGTCATTAATCGCAAGTATGGAGGTACAGGACTTGGTCTTGTTATCTCGAAGCGGCTTGTGGAGATTATGGGCGGTAGTATTAGCGTGGAGAGTGAGGACGGAAAAGGATCAACGTTCCGTTTTGCAGTACCTGCAACGAGTGTAGATTACGCGTCAGAAGACACAGCACGTCAATTCAGTCATGATCGCACACGTCAAGGTGACAAGGTGTCCATGCGTATCCTGGTAGCTGAGGATCACCCGGTGAACCGAAAAATTTTGACCGAGTATCTGGAAAAGCTGGGTTATGAAGCGGATGTATGTACCAATGGAGTCGAAGCCATTGAGGCCATCTCGCAGAATTCGTATGATATTGTGTTGATGGATATTCACATGCCGGTCATGGATGGGCTCAAGGCAACCGATCTGGTGCACCGTCTGATTCCACAGGATCGCATTCCGGCTATTATTGCCGTAACAGGCAATGCAAAACGGGAAGACAAGGAAGCGTGTCTCGAGATTGGTATGCGTGACTTCATCAGTAAACCGGTCATGCTCAGTGAACTGAAACGGGTACTTCAGCAATGGGGGCCTACAGATCAGCCCCAGCTGGCACCGAATTAAATAAAATCCTGAGATGTTAATCCAAACAGGCCAGCGATTTCTCCTAGCAGGAGGTCGCTGGCCTGTTTGATTGTTCCTGCTTTTCAATTCAGAAATGAGTCTTTAAGGCCATGGAACAATTAGGCCAAGGTCAGGCGATTAATATTGCCCGCTAAAATCTCACAGGAACGCTCGAATTTTTCACGCTCGGATGGGTCCAGATTCAATTCGATGACTTCCTGAATCCCGTTTCCTCCAATAATGGCCGGAACGCCTGCACAGACACCTTTCTGACCATATTCTCCCTCCAGAATGGCCGATACGGCAATGATTTTGTGTTCATCATTAAGGATGGAACGTGTAATATGAGCCAGGGCATTGCCAATCCCGAATTGGGTGGAACCTTTGCGGGTGAAGATCTCCCAACCGGCATCTTTGGTTTTGCGGGCAATATCATCGAGATCCAGGTGTTTGAAGCGTTCCTTATGCTGTTCCATGATGTGCATGATCGGTTTGCCTCCAATTGTTACGTGGGACCAGGCTACGAATTGGGACTCCCCGTGTTCCCCGAGAGCATATCCGTGCACACTGCGCGGATCAATCGAAAACACTTCGGATAGCAGCGTTTTGAGCCGGGAGGAATCGATGGAAGTCCCTGTGCCAATGACATGCTCACGCGGAAGGCCGGACAATTTCCATACCATATAAGTTACTATGTCAACCGGATTGGCTGCGACGACAAAGATACCGTTGAATCCGCTATCCATGATGGGGAGGACGATGTCTTTTGCAATCGATTCGGCCTCCTCCAGAATATCCAGACGTGTCTGGCCAGCTTTTGGATTGGCTCCTGCAGTCAGGACAATGACATCCATGTTTCCGCAATCTGCATATGTCCCGGCATATACTTTGGTACGATTATGTGTAAAATCCATACAATGCGAGAAATCCAGCGCCTGGGCAACAGCGCGGTCATACGTCCGATCCACCATCATGATTTCCCTGCATATCGACTGATTAATCATGGAATATGCACAACTTGAGCCTACAAGACCCGCCCCGATAACCGCCACTTTACCTGATTTGCCTAACACTGCCGTTCAACCCCCATATCCTAATCATGTAATTGTCCTGACTTCAAGCCATATGTTAAGTATAGTCCTTTAATTTATGCCGAAATCCGTTTCTACGTTACATAAGATAACACATGGAAAAGCTGTGCAGCAATGATATCCTCTGTCGCGGGAGCGTATTGGAGTAGTGGGGTTAACAAAATTGACATGAATATCCTGTTTTCATAAACCGACGGCGTCTGCACCAGCATAATTCGATTGTGACAGCATTCCTCCTCCATGTCGGAATAAGAGGGATTTTTACGAATAACAGACGTGACAAAACTTCTTATGAATCCCCAGAAACAGAACAAAACCGCCAAAGGGATCGAGCCAGACGTTGACGAATACCTATGGCAAGCTAAACAAAAGCGATTTGTTCATGAGACAGGTTGACCCGATCCGATGACAGTTCCAGAAGGGAACGCTGAAGCCACCATTTCGAATTCAAAAGACTTCATTCCGGGAGGGAATAATGATGATTGAAGAAGTTGGAGCAACGACGGAAACGGCCAAGAGCCTGGGCATAGGAGCCAGTACTCTTCGTAAATATGCGGCAGCACTTGAGGAACAGGGATATCGATTCGAGCGTTCCGCCAACAAGTCCAGATTGTTTAGATCGGACGATATTCAGTGCATTGAACGATTAATGACGGAGCTGAGGGAACATAACCTGCCGCTTGCAGATGCCGTGGTGACGGTCCTGTCCCCGAATGTGCCAGAGAGCACCGTAGAGATGACTTCTGAGAAGGAATGTGCAGCAGCCGTGCTGCCTGCCGTATTCCCTGAAGAAACGGAGCCGACTGGCCATCTCCGGTCCTATGAAGGTCTGGGTCAGCTTGTGAATGAAGTGACCTTCGGAATGATCGAGCCACAGGATGATCGTGTGCAAATGCTCCAGCAGCGGGTGGATGAGCTGGAGTTAACGCTGAAGCAGCTTGCTGATACGCATACGGCTCTCCAGGATCAGATGGAGAAGCAGCGTCTATGGATGAATGAGAAGTTGGAAGAAGAACGGGATCGTGAACTGGTCACCAATCTGCGCAGCTTCCAGGGCCGTAAACGCAAACCGAAAGGGACTTCACTGCGTATGCTCTTTGGCTTGCTGCCCAAGAAACACAAGGAAGCGTGAGGGCAGAGGGGCTGCCGTGATTTCGTGCAGGCAGCCTGATATAATAGGCTCCATAGTACAACAGGAAAACTGGCTGTTAGGACTGCTCGAATGTGCCTGTGAAGGGTCGCGTGAAGTTCAGAAGTCGCCAGTGTGGGAGGACAAGTGGAGCTGCAACGAAGCTGGCAAAGATTTGTGGGTCTGTGGACAGACCGTCCTCGGCAAGAAGGTTCTCTGATCTCGGGACGTTACCGAATTCAGGAGCTGCTTGGTATGGGAAGTTATGGACTCACCTATTTGTGTATCGACGAACTGAATGGCAAGGAAGTGGCGTTAAAGGAATCGAAGCCCAGCAAAGGCAGACTTTCTGCCCGGTTGCTGGAACGAGAAGCGGACGTGATGAGCCTGATGGATCACCCGGCCATCCCGAAGCTGCTGCATGCATTTATATATAAGAGGAGAAGCTACATTTCCACAGAGTATATCCGGGGAGAGACACTGGAACAGTGTATATTTGAACAGGGCCGAAAGTATACAGAGCAGGAATGCTTGGCACTGGCTCTCCAACTGCTGGAGCCTGTGGTCCATGTTCACGAGCGGGGATATATCCATGGGGATGTGCGGATACCCAACGTTATTTTGCGTGATGAGCGTGTACATTTGATTGACTTCGGTCTGGCACGGCGTATGGGGGAGCCGTTGCTGCCTGAGCTGAAGCGAAGAATGCGGGAACTGCCCATGCCGGAGGATGAGCCGGCTGCACCTGATCAGGATCTGCAGGATCTGGGACACTTTCTTCTGTTTATGCTGTACTCGGCATATGAGCCGGAGAAGGGCAAGGCACCTGCAAGCTGGCAGGAAGAACTGAAGCTTACGCCTGGTTTGCACCACATGCTGGAGAGACTGCTGGGGCTTCGCCCGGGATACACAGAAGGAGCACCTGAATTACAGGCCGAGATAGAACGCCTGCTGGATTCTTATTAAAAGTGAATCGGAAACGCCAATAGGGGATGTTCTGCTGCCGTGAGATACGGCTGGCTGAACATCCCCTATTGGCGTATATCATCATTGCAGCACCATATTAGCTGGAGCTGTACTTTCTGCTTTTGTAATAACCGGAGCCATGGCGGTTATCCCTGTATTTCATATCGGACGATGAATATCGTTTATAGCTTCGTTTGCCTGAGGAGCTGCTGTAGCGTTTATAGGAGCGTCTGTCCGAGGAGCTATAGCGCCTTCGGTGTGATGAAGATTTCGAATCAAGGAGTTTGCCAATAATTTTTTTGAACATGCAAGATCATCCTTTCGTCTTCCGTTTTAAGCATATACGCAGCCTTTGGGGGGAGGGTTTCGTGTTTTTTATGGAATGTGGTATTCATTGCACACGAGGTTGGCGTATAATAGGATGTTGGTGCTTTACAGATCGTACGAATTTTTTATTTTTTGCGTTTCGCGTTACAATAGAAGACAGGATAAGATCATAACGGACAGGAGAAGTTGTAATGATTACGTTAAAAACCAAAGAGCAGATACAGAATATGAAAAAGGCGGGCGAAATTCTCGCCGCGTGCCATAAAGAAATTGCGAAAATGATTCGTCCAGGGATCACCACCCAGGAGATTGACCAGTTCGCAGAAGCTTTTATGAAGAAAAATGGCGCAACACCGGAGCAAAAAGGGTACAACGGGTACCAATATGCGACATGTGCGTCTGTAAACGACGTGATTTGTCATGGCTTTCCGGGAAAATACGTACTGCAAGAAGGCGATATCGTGACGATTGATATGGTCGTGAATCTGAATGGCTGGCTGGCCGATTCTGCCTGGTCTTATGCAGTGGGTCAAGTGACACCGGAAGCCCAGCATCTGCTGGATGTCACCAAAACGTCCCTCTACAAAGGCATTGAGCTTGCCGTAGTTGGCAACCGGATCGGTGATATTTCCCATGCCATTCAGACGTATGCTGAAGGGGAGGGCTTGTCTGTCGTACGTGAGTTTATCGGTCATGGCATTGGCGAGAAAATGCATGAAGAACCACAGGTGCCTCACTATGGTCCACCACATCGTGGTCCCCGCCTCAAAGAAGGCATGGTCATTACCATTGAGCCCATGCTGAACATTGGAACGTACCGCAGCAAGCTGGATGCGGATGGCTGGACAGCCCGTACGCAGGACGGAAGCCTGTCTGCTCAATACGAGCACACCATTGCCATCACAGCAGATGGTCCTGTAATTTTGACTGCGCAGGAATAGTGAATCAATTATGGCAATAGAATGAGATTTGATGTTTTCAAGGCGGCCCACGTTTGTGATCCGCCTGTTTCGGTTTAAACTATTAAGAGTCAGTATTTGGCATATAGGATACAGAAAGCATCATGGGGATTCTGAATTGCTAACGGTGCCTTCCAGATCAGCTATGTCCAAATGCTCGAAAAGATAACATATAGTGCTGGTGGTATAACATATACGATGATAAGGGTTATACGCAGGCCACTGGCAACAAGGAGGTCATGAAGTTGTCTCAAAATGAACAGATCGTACTAGCATCCCGTCCGGAAGGTGCACCATCCAGGGATAATTTCAAATTCATTCAGACGCCGCTCCCTGAACCGGAAGCAGGACAGGTTCTGGTGCGTACATTATATTTGTCGGTTGACCCTTATATGCGTGGCCGTATGAAGGATACGAAGTCTTACGCACCTCCATACGCGCTGAATGAAGTGATCAAAGGTGGGGCCATCGGACAAGTGGTGGACTCGTCAGAACCCAATCTGCGAAAAGGTGACTTTGTCTCCGGCATGTGGGGCTGGCAGCGGTATGCAGCTGTCAACACGGGAGATCTCTCGCTGATCGATACGGAGGAAGCGCCGCTTACAGCCTATCTTGGTGCCCTCGGCCTGACGGGCCTGACGGCTTATTTTGGTATGGAGGATATCGGCAAACCGAAGGATGGCGAAACGGTGGTGGTATCCGGCGCAGCGGGAGCCGTCGGTATGATCGCCGGCCAGATCGGCAAGATTGTCGGAGCAAGAGTGGTTGGAATCGCAGGTTCTGACGAAAAATGCGCATATCTGAAAGAAAAGCTCGGGTTTGATGTGGTCCTCAACTACAAGCGGGAGAATGACATGTCCGCAGCGATCGAACGGGTATGTCCAGATGGGGTAGACGTCTACTTCGACAATGTTGGCGGTGACATTTCGGATGCGGTACTCAGACATATCAACCGAAATGCACGTATTCCGCTGTGTGGGCAGATTTCGTCCTACAATTTGGAGAAACCGGACATCGGCATGAGACCACAGACGCTGCTATTGACCAACACGGCGCTGATGAAAGGATTTCTGCTCGGGGACTATGCCAAATCCTTCAAAGAAGGACGCGCCAAATTGGCAAAATGGATGAAGGAAGGTCTCATTCAGTATGAGGAGAACATTGTAGAGGGATTTGAACAAACACCTGAAGCCTTCATGGGTCTTTTCTCGGGAGATAACCTGGGTAAACAGCTGGTGAAAGTTGCAGGTCCCGAGTAAGATCGTGCGCTACCCTATGTGCCATGAATCAAGGCCAGATAAACAACAAAAAGACACGTTCCGCATGCGTACATGCCGAGAACGTGTCTTTTTTGACGTCGTCGCTAGTTAGGCTCAAGCCGATGCAGCGACAACTTCTTTGTAGTGTTTGTACATATATACCCGCCAGCGCACAATCATGCCGAAGGCCAGAAGGAAGAATAATCCGCCTGTTTGCGGGATGGTAACGTACTGCTGAATGACTTCATGCAGGATCAGGCGTACCGCCAGCAAACCAAGCAGAATGAAAGCAAAGCTGCGGGAACGGGTCGCGAATATCTCCTCGTTTACCTTTTCAAACCGGGTACTGCGAATGAGAGGATAGGAGAAGATGAACCAGCCAACCAAAAATGCAATGACAGCCCACCATAGTGGAAAATGCGTTTCCGGGACAACAAACATCAAAAATCCGGTACTCATGCCCAGTGGGGGAATCAGAATTTTGCGTATAGTCACCGGCCTGTGACTGGCTTTCATCCGAATGAAAATGGCAAGCAATGCCATGATGAGCATACCCAGGGTTGCACCGATCTGAAGGTAAGACGGACTGATTTGAGCCACGAAAGTATCCCTCTTTCTGGAATAATATATGTTCCGTACATCCGGATCATCAAACAAATCATAGAATTTAATGTTTCTATATATAGATTCTATTATATCACAAACCAAGAAAGCCGATAGAATGCTTAGTGCATTATTTGCCCGAATACGGTATAACGAGATTAACACAGTTTGGCATTGGAAATTTGTATTATTTTGTCCAATGCAGGTGCATTTATGCGAACAAGGGCAATACAGGTAATCAAGCACGATATCGATGCACAAAGAGAGCAAGCAAGACACCCTGGGAGGAAGACACAGCATGAAAAGAAACCACAGGCCGCTAACCTTATGGTTGCTGGCTTGTCTGACACTGATATCGGTCGGTCTGGTTGTCCCCTGGATCTGGTGGCAATCTCAAGCACCAGTGCTGCTGAACATCATGATAATAGACAAAACGAATGCTAATGCACCTTCTCCGGGATATAAGGGCCTGGTTTGGCTGTTAAATCAACAGAAGATTGTACAGAAGACTGGAGAACGATACGTTTATGACGAAAATGAGGATGAGGTTAACCTCCTAGAGCATGCTTCTCCAATAACGAAAAAACTTCCGGACGAAGTCACTGAAACCGATCTGATCTATCTGGCTTCATCGAAAACAAATGCTGGACCTCCTGTTAATTTCAGAACGAAGAAGGTCGAGGAGGACGCAGGATTAACGGTTTATGATGTCCTTAAAATTCGCGAAGCAGCCAGCAGAGGGGTCGCAGTCGTTGCAGAGTATAATACACAATCCTTATGGACGTCGGATAACGTCAGGGAACAGCTGCATCCCATTTTGGGCTTGAAGAGCAGCGGGTGGCGAGGAAAATATATATCCAATCTGCAGAGCCGAGTTCAAGTGCCTGAACAGGTACGTATGGATTATGAGCGTATTGCTGGGCAGGCTTGGCCATACTCCGGAAAGGGCATTCTCCTGGTGCATGAAGATGGCCGGGTCATCGTGCTGCGTGGCGGCAAGGATGTCGGGGCAGCAGAGATCAAGCTGTCCTTTACGGAGAAAGGCAGGCAGTGGAGCGGCATTCAGCAGGAGTTCCAATATACCAGCTGGTTCGATGTTGTCGTGCCGGATTCGCCAGAATCGATACTGGCAAGATATAAAATGAGCCTGACTCAAGAAGGACGGCAGAAGCTGATTAATGCCGGTATTCCGGGTGATTTTCCGGCCATCCTTCGCAATGATGGAGATTATCAGTCGTATTATATGACAGGTTCATTCGGAGAGATGGAGCATTACTCATTCTGGCGCAGGATCAAGGGATGGGATGTCATCAGAGAGTGGCTTACACCGAATCGAAAAGAAATACCGGATATGTTTTACTGGAAGGTGTACGTGCCTGTCATGAAGCAGATTCTGAAGGAAATTCAAGCCGAAGAGCGTGTGTGGCCATAGGGAAAGACCGTTCGGAGAGAAAGGCCGAAGGTAGAAAGGGATGCAGTGTAGTGCTGCATCCCTTTTCAAATATTTACGGTGCAGAGTCAGTCCTGATGCAGATGCTGCAGTCCGTTAAGGAAGGCCTGGACAGTCAGGTGCAGGCTCTCATTGGAATCGAAATCCATGTTGAACCCGCCCTGGGCTTCAATGGATGCGAAGCCATGGCACAGGCTCCTTAATCCGCGCACCGCATGCAGCGCTTCGGCTTCGGTGAGCGGGTAGGGCTGCAATGCATGCAGCAGAATGTCCAGCGTAGCTGCACTGGCTTCGGCAAGCTCCGGTTCATGGATATCCGGAGCGTGGAACGAGGCTTCGTACAGCCCTGGATGCTGGCGGACAAAGCCGATATAAGCTGCGGCGATGGCCTGTATGGCCTCGTCGCCCGTGCGTTCAGCGGCAGCCGTGGCAAGTGCCTGGCTGAGCTGTAGTACAGACATCAGCGCCAGTTCCTGGCGAAGCCCGGGAAGCCCGCTGATGTGGTTGTACAGCGACGGGGAGCGCACGTCCAGCCGCTGGGCCAGTGCGGCCAGGGTCAGCGCCTGGAAGCCGTCGCTGTCGGCAAGCTGTGCCGCGGCACTTAGCAGTGTGCCGCGATCCAGCCCCTGCCGCGGGCTCACAGGTGCCCCCCGGCAGGGCGCAGCCGCTGCTCCGCATCAGCCGCTGCCGCACGCATGGCGGCCCCTGGCTGGTGCAGCATCCGTCCGTGGCCTACCGCCAGCACGGACGGTTCCAGCTCGGCCAGGTGCTTCGCGCTGGCCAGAGCCAGTTCCCGGTTCCACGTCGCAAGCGCAGGGAACGGGAAGAGCGGGCGCACGCGGCCGGAGACGGCGAGGCCGCCATGCAGCTGATACGCGTCGCCGGCAATGAGCACGCGGCTGCGCGTGTCCATGAAGGCCATATGCCCGGGCGTATGGCCTGGAGAAGCAATCGCGATCAGGGAGCCAATGCGATCGCCGTCTTCCAGCAGCCGGTCCGGACGGGTGCGGATGCCTTTCGGTACACTGCCGCGTACTGGGGTCTGGGGTTCTCCCGGAAGCAGGGCAGCATCTCCGGCCAGCAGCCTGGCATCCCGGCTGGAGATAGAGACTTCTGCTGAAGGGACTGCCTCCTTGAGGCCATCCAGCGCACCGACATGGTCGTCATGGGCATGGGTCAGAATAATCCGGGTGATCGGTTTACCAAGGGACTTGGCGGTAGCAAGAATCCCCTTCAGACTAAATGGCATCCCCGCATCAATAACGGTTACACCATCTTCTTCTTCCACGATATAGACGTTCACAGGGAAAAGACGGGGGAGAAAGGAAATCTGAATAACGTCATGTTCACGAGTTAATCTCATGCAATGGGCCTCCTAAAACTAATGGTATTAGTAATATAACTAATGTCATTAGTTTTTGCAAGATGCCCCGTAAAATAAAAAAAATGGAGGAAAATCTCCTCTTTACAAAAAAAGCGTTTTCAAATTGAGGAATACCGATTATAATGATGACGTAAGCCCTTTCATATGTCTATCTTTTTGGAGCCATTCGCGATGCGATTGGCTCACTTTTTTGTTCATTTTGTATAGAAATACGGTTACTTTCGTAAAATGACCTTGTTCTGTTTGAGGATCATAAATGCTGCTATGACAGGGAATCCTGGGCCTGTTTGAACGGGGGAACAGAAGTTGACAAACATAACTGTTATTCCTATAATAACAGTTGAACTTACCTTGTGTTTTACTACATCGGTGATTGCTGCCGGGAAGGGAGTAAGTGATGAACAGTGAATTTACCATTGCCGTCCATTGTCTGGTTTTTCTGTCCATGAAGGATGAGTGCATGGCGAACAGTGAAGACCTGTCCCATAGCGTCGGTACGCACCCGGCGAGAGTACGCAAGGTTCTTAGTGTGCTGCGGAAGAATGGTTATCTGACCACCAAGGAAGGTGCTCACGGCGGATACCTGCTCAGTCGTCCGAGCGAAGAGATCAAGCTTGGGGAGTTGTACCGTCTGGTTGCCGGCGGCTCACTTGGGCCCAATTGGTGTTCCGGAGAGTCCGGTTCCAATTGCATCGTATCCTCTAACATGCAGGATGTCATGGGGAGCATCTATGATGGCGGTGAGGATGCGCTAACTTCCTATTTCGACAGTATATCGATTGAGGATGTGAAGCATCGTATCGGAAATGGGGAAGCATGCTCTTCGTCCAAGAATGAATTGTCGTCGAACGGTTAATTGGCATGGACGTTGTCCCGGGGAAATGAGATTCATGGATGTTTAGGAGATTCCGGGCATAACGTGAACACAGATGGGTGCGATCCTCTGCGCTGATGTTATTTTCGGAAGGTGGGTATCTCGTAGAGATCACTTGATATGGCCTTGCGAACATAAATGGAAACAACAGAAATGATAAGATATAATAAAAAACAATTTTGGGGAGTGGAATGAATGTCCAGCATTGAAAACAATGAAACACTGCGCGTTATTAACGAACGTCATTCAGTCAAGAAATATGAAGCCGGATTTGTTATGCCAGAGGAGGATCTCACTGCAATCCTGACTGCAGCTTCTGAAGCTCCGTCTGCATGGAACCTGCAGCACTGGAAATTCCTTGTGATTGAATCCGAAGCGGATAAGGCTAAATTGCTGCCGATCGCTTATGGTCAAAGTCAAATCACAGAAAGCTCTGTTACGATCGCTGTACTCGGAGACCTCGAAGCCAATCGCAATGCAGTCATCTATGATCAGGCTGTTGAAGCTGGCCACTTGAAGCCTGAAATTCGCGACGCGTTGGTTGGTCAGATCAACGGCGCTTATCAAAACCAGCAAACGGCTCGCGACGAAGCGATCCGCAATGCTTCTTTTGCTTCGCAAAACATCATGCTGGCTGCGCGTTCCCTTGGCTATGATACATGCCCAATGGGTGGTTACAACCCGCAGCAACTGATCGAAACATTCAATATTCCTCCTCGCTACATTCCTACATTGCTGATCACGGTGGGTAAAGCGGCACAACCGGCTCGTCCGGCAGGTCGTTTCCCATTGTCTGATGTCGTAGTTAGAGGCTCATTCTAAAGTATTCGTATTAAAAATAGCCGCATGCCCCTCAGGGAGCATGCGGCTATTTGCTGTGAAAGGCAGGAAGGATTGGATGCTTGCCAACCATCATTTCCAGCTCTTCATTGCAATTCTTATTTCTCAGGTGTTTCCGGGATTTGCGGAGCATGGAAGCTTTCCATGTATTCGATGGCATTGTACATCATAACTGCTGCTTCTGCGCGAGTAATGGTTTCCTTCGGATTGAAGTTGCCATCCGCATCAAGCGTATTGATTTTAAGAACCAGCGAGCGCTGAACAGCACCCTGATACTCTGGAGTAAGCTCCTGTTCATCTGTAATTTCTACCGGTTTGATATTAATCATCGGCAGGCCGCCTTTGGCTTCGATTCCCTTCATCAGGAACAGAGTGAATTGTTCACGTGTCATTTCTGCAGCTGGATCGATATCCTTGGGCATCTGAATTCCATTATACTGGGCACGAACGAAGGCATCGCTGTACCATACACCGTCCTTGACGTTGCTGAAGGTATCACTCGGGAGCGGTTGTTTGATAAAACGGATGGCATCCAGGTTCAGATCGAGACCATCGGTAATCAGCTGCACTCCTTGTGCAGTATTTAATTGCTGTTCCGGTTTGAACAAGCTGTCGCTCACTCCCTTGATCAATCCATCCTGATGCAGAGCTTCAATTTTGTCAGCACCTGCAATACCTTGAAGGTCCGTAAAATGGGCTTGAGCAGCGTTAATCGGGCCAGCACTCAGGGAGAGTGTGAGCAGTGCTCCGGCAGTTATAGTGGCTAGTATATTTTTTTTCATGTTGAAATCGCCTCACTTTTCTAGGGAGTCCCTTTGTATAAAAGCTATTTTCCCTATAGACGACCCTTGTCTAAAAAAGGTTGCTGCAATTTTCCAACAGATGATTCGCATTATTTCAAGTAACAAGGGAATGCACAACTAACCCTTGGATTTGTTGCGATACTCCGTGGGTGAACGTCCCATCATTTTGCTGAACAGTCGTGAGAAATAATAAGGGTCCTTGAACCCCAGTTCGGAGCTGATCTGTTTGACGGTCCAGTCCGTAAAATCAAGATAACGGCAGGAATGCTGGATTTTGAGTCGCAGGAAATAATCTATGGGTGAATGTCCGGTTGCCTGCTTGAACAGTTGTGAATAATGGGGTGCTGATAACTGGGCCTGTGCTGCTAGCTCCTTTAACGTCAATCCGCGCTCCAGGTGTTCCAGCATATACTGGACCGATTGCTCTGCTGCTCGTTTGCTGCTGATCATGCTGACCCCTGTTCCCTGACCATAGGCCAGCATACCGAGCATATAGCCCGTAATCTGCGAAGCGTATATCATGGCTTGCAGGGAGTACCCGGTTTCCAGTGCATCATAGCATTCATGGAACAGCTCCAGCCATTTGGGGGCTTTGGAAGGAACGATGGCAGAGATTTTATGGGCCAGGAGCAGTTCAATATAGGTAGAAGCGTGTTCGCCACGCAGATGAATCCAGTAGATGCTCCAGGGTTCAGCCGCATTAGCCCCGTAAACGTGGGCCATATATGCAGGCAAGATGACCAGGTCACCTGCATGTACAACTTGGGGTTTGCTGCCATCTAATTCGTACCATCCTGTTCCTTGTACGCAATACATGAGAATATGGGAGTCACATCCTTGAGGCCGATCCCGGTAATGATGCTCTGCTTCATGGAAATATCCGATATCCGTAACGTACAGCCCTGAAGTTACTGGGTATCGAGCTGCTTCATCGAGCAGAGGATCAGGCAGTACAATGAGTTTTTGCATAGGGAATCCAGCAGATTTGCGCAGTGTGGTTGTACGGTTGTAAGGTCTCATACTTGTATTATGGTGAGGGAGGATGGGGGAGTCAATGACGGATATGCAAGCGTTCACAGAAATATCATGATCTTCAGAACGTTGCGTGTGTTCCGATGAAGCAGAAGCCGGTGAATTGGGTAAGTACATCATAGTGGAAGCATTAATCCAGAGCATGAACCGACTCAATGAAGAAAGATAGACATGGAATTGGAAAAGAGAAGGAGAGATGAGAGATATGGAACAAGCAGCAGCGAATGAAACATTTTTCTATACAGGAACTTATGCATCAGCAGATCAACCAGGGATTGTACTGTGCGCACTGGATGCAGATACAGGTGAGATGAGAATCGTCAGTCACACAGAGGGTGTGGACAACCCATCCTATCTCGCATTATGCCCAGATGCTAACTGTCTGTACGTTGCGAGTGAAACCGATGAGGGAGAGGTGCTTGTATATCGCAGGGATACGGCAACGAGTGAACTGCATCTGATGGATCGCAAACTGACCAAAGGGGCTTCTCCTTGCTATGTGTCGGTCACCAAGGATGGCAAATGGGTGCTGACTTCGAACTACAGCAGCGGTAGTGTGAATGTATTCCCGGTAGGGGATCAAGGGACGCTTGAAGAGATGAGTGCACTGGTTGAACATACGGGCAGAGGGAAGAACGATGATCGTCAGGAAGGACCTCATGCTCATTCCATACAGCCGGACCCGTCCGGACAGTATGCGGTCGTATGTGACCTTGGGCTCGACCAGATTATTGTTTACCGTATGGAAGAAGGAAGGCTGGTCACACACCGCGAGACAAATCAGCCTCCTGGTTCAGGTCCAAGACATTTGGTTTTCCATCCGAGTGGGAAATGGGCGTATGTCATTAATGAGCTGAACAACACGGTTACCGCATTCATGTATGATGAGCGGAGAGGTGAGTTTAATACGCTGCAGCATATCTCCACGCTGCCTGAAGGGCATTCGGGAGAAGGAACAGCTGCAGATATCCGTGTATCCCCTTGCGGCCGTTTCCTGTATGCTTCCAACCGCGGCGATAACAGCATCGTGCTGTATCATATTGATCAGGAATCCGGAAAATTGGAAGCCGTGGAATGGACGTCGACCATCGGTCAGACTCCTCGTAACTTCAATTTGATGCCAGGCGGCATTCTGCTCGTGGCCAATCAGGATAGCAACAATATTGTTGCATTTCAGATTGATGGGGAAGATGGGCGCCTGACGCACAATGGATTTAAACTCGAAGTGTCCCGTCCGGTATGCATTACGCCTGTGGTATAAGCTGCAGTGTTGCAATTGAGCAGATTCAAATCCGATTACTCAAGACCATGCATGGGCCTGATCCAGCATGGTCTTTTTATTTTTTATTATTCAATGTATCCCGAGAGTTCAAGGTATTCCGAAGAATACAAAATCAAAGTGCTTACGACACAAAATTACTAATTTAGACCTATAGATGGAATTAAATGTTTAATTTAGAATGAAATTATTAAAGCGCTTACATAAAGATGACGCTAAGGGGACAACGGGCTTACCAATTCCATTTGGGGAGGCTATTATTCTATGTTGAATCGATTGTCTTGGAGAAGGGCGCTGCGAATTACCGGAATAGCCCTGCTAAGTTCAGCCATGCTGACGACTGCGTTAGGACTGGGGAACACACCGGTAACCGAGGCGGCGGGTACGCGTCAGATGGAGTTTCTGGACCGTGGGGTGGTTGCGGTAAAGACAGGTACGGGTGTATTTGTCAGCTGGCGTCTTTTGGGTACGGAAGGATCCAATGTTTTGTTCAATGTATATCGGGATGGAACCAAAGTGAACGCATCCCCCATAACCAATAGCACGAACCTTCAGGACGCCAGCGGGACAAGCAGTTCCAAATATACGGTTCGGGCTGTAGTGGGCGGAACCGAGCAGTCGGCTTCGGCTGCTGCGAGTGTATGGGGAAACAACTACCTGTCTGTGCCTCTCAGCATACCATCGGGCGGGACAACACCGGATGGGGTGGCTTATACGTATAGCGCCAATGATGCCAGTGCAGGCGATCTGGACGGCGACGGGGAGTATGAACTAATCGTGAAGTGGGACCCCTCCAACTCCAAGGATAACTCTCAGAGTGGATATACCGGTGAAGTATTTATCGATGCCTATAAATTGAACGGGACACGTTTATGGCGAATTAGTCTCGGCAAAAATATCCGCGCAGGTGCTCATTATACCCAGTTCATGGTGTATGACCTGGATGGAGACGGCAAGGCCGAGGTTGCGATGAAAACGGCTGATGGCAGCAAGGATGGCACCGGTACGGTCATTGGCGATGCTAGCAAGGACTACCGCAACTCCAGCGGATACGTGCTTTCCGGGCCGGAATTCCTGACCATTTTCAATGGACAGACTGGCAAAGCGCTCTCCACAGTGAACTATGAACCGGCACGGGGCAACGTATCCGATTGGGGAGATAATTATGGCAACCGGGTAGACCGTTTTCTTGCAGCGATTGCCTACCTGGATGGAGAACGCCCAAGTCTGGTTATGGCACGTGGGTACTATACGCGTACGGTGCTTGTAGCCTACAATTGGCGGAATGGGCAGCTGACGAAGCAGTGGACATTTGATTCGAATACATCCGGCAATTCGGGGTATGCCGGGCAGGGGAATCATAATCTGAGCGTAGCGGACGTGGATGGAGACGGCAAGGATGAGATTATCTACGGTGCCATGGCGGTAGATGACAACGGAAAAGGATTGTACACAACAGGGCTTCATCATGGCGATGCCATGCATCTAAGTGACCTGGACCCCGACCGTGCCGGGCTTGAGGTATTTCAGGTTCATGAGACCCCGTCCAATGCGGGAGTTGAATTTCGTGATGCACGTACAGGGCAGCTCATCTGGGGCATACCTACAACAAAGGATATCGGACGCGGCATGGCAGCGGATATCGACCCGAGATATAAGGGAGCTGAAGTTTGGGCGGACGGTGGTCTGTATACAGCCAAAGGACAGAAAATTGGAACAACCTTGCCTTCATCCACGAATTTTGGTATCTGGTGGGATGGAGATCTGCTGCGGGAGCTGCTGGACAGCAACCGAATCGATAAGTGGGACTATGCCAACAGTAAAACGGTTAATTTGCTGACAGCTTCAGGTGTTTCCTCCAATAACGGTACAAAATCCACACCGAATCTGCAGGCTGACCTGTTCGGGGACTGGAGGGAAGAGGTAGTATGGCGGACAAGCGATAGCTCTGCGCTGCGGATCTACACCACAACTGCGGTCACGGACAAGCGGATTTATACCCTGATGCATGATCCGGTGTATCGTCTTGGTATCGCATGGCAAAATGTTGCCTATAATCAACCGCCCCACACCGGTTTTTATTTGGGTGAAGGCATGAGCACGCCACCGGTACCCAATATTCATTATGCTGGGAAATAAGAGATAAGCATGAGCTGCGGCAACCAGAGCAAGATGCCATGTTAATCTGTTATTCCGCCTGATCCGAGGACAACAGGGTAATCCTGTTGTCCGTTTTTCATTCCATTTCAATCGGATTGAAATCCCGAAGAAATCGGAAAAAACGTTTGACAGGCCAGAGGGCTGCCCTTATGATATGCATATAACTTACTAAACAGGTAGGAATAATAAAAATGATTGCTTAACTATTGCAGCAGCAGTCATGACAGTCAGAGAAGAATAACTTGAACAGAATAACGTTCTAACCGTATCGACGGAGGAACACTGCAGCACATCATTTCTGGATGAAGCATACACGGCCTTGGGTCGGCATGACTTTGTGAGGGAGAAGTGTGCGGGTGGTTCCTCCGTCTTTTGTTCTTTTTTCGGTGCGTTCCATACTGTTCAGCCTGCCTGAGGTAGTCATTGCAGAACCATTCTGGGGGGAGTGTTGTTTATGAAAAAGAGAATTCATAAGGGTATTCTGGTTGGTCTGGCATTGGTATTAACAGGGGTACTGGCAGCGTGCGGCGCGGAGAGCAGCGGTTCCAGTGCAGCAGGAACATCGGGAGAGCAGGATAGCGGCAAGGAAGCTGCCAAAGCCATCGAGCTGCTGAATGTATCCTATGATCCGACGCGGGAACTGTATGAGCAATATAACAAGGCGTTTGCGGCGTATTGGCAAAAAGAGAAAGGCCAGGAAGTGACGATCAAGCAGTCACACGGCGGTTCCGGTAAACAGAGTCGTTCCGTGATCGATGGCTTGGACGCAGATATCGTTACACTGGCATTGGGATATGATATCGACGCGATCGAGGATAAAGGGCTGATTAATGCGGGCTGGCAGGATAAATACGAGCACAACAGCTCCCCATATACCTCAACCATTGTATTTTTGGTACGTAAAGGCAATCCGAAAGGCATCAAGGACTGGGATGATCTGATCAAAGGGGATACCCAGGTGATTACCCCGAACCCCAAAACCTCCGGCGGAGCGCGTTGGAACTATTTGGCAGCATGGGGATATGCGCTGAAAAAGAACAACAATGATGAAGAGAAGGCGAAGGAATTCGTAGGTGAACTCTTCAAGCATGCACCTGTACTTGATTCCGGGGCACGTGGCTCTACGACAACATTTGTTGAACGTGGTATCGGTGATGTGCTGCTGGCTTGGGAGAACGAAGCGTTCTTATCGGTAAAAGAGCTGGGTCCGGACAAATTCGATATCGTTGTTCCTTCCGTTAGTATCTTGGCTGAACCACCTGTAGCAATCGTGGATAAAAATGCAGACAAAAAAGGCAGCCGCGAGGTGGCAGACGCTTATCTGAAATATCTGTATAGCGAAGAGGGGCAGACCATTGCCGCGGAAAATTACTATCGCCCGACGCTGGATAGCGTGAAGGAGAAATTCAAAGACCAGTTCCCGGATGTTGAATTGTTTACACTGAATGATGTATTTGGCAATTGGCGGGATACGCAGGCCAAACATTTCAATGACGGCGGGATCTTTGACCAGATCTACGTTCCAGGCAGTTAATGTTGAACACAAAAAGAGCTCACCACCATGTAAGCGGCCAACCAGCCCTACCGGCTGAAGGCAGAGAGGATGAACGTCCATGAGCAAGGTGATGGTGGCCCGGAGACGCACACTGCCGGGCTTCGGATTGACAATGGGGTACAGCGTGTTCTACTTGAGCCTGGTTGTCCTTATTCCACTGGCAGCGTTGATCTTTAACTCCACGGGCCTGACCTGGTCCACGTTGATTGAGACAGCAAGTAACCCTCGGGTACTTGCTTCTTTCAAGGTTAGCTTCCTGACTGCAGGAGTGGCTGCCTTGATTAATCTGGTTCTTGGGCTGCTCCTGGCTTGGGTGCTGGTCCGATATGAATTCCCAGGCAAGCGCCTGTTTGATGCAGTCATTGACCTGCCATTCGCCCTGCCTACTGCAGTGGCAGGTGTTGCCCTTACGGCCCTGTATGCCGGAAATGGATGGATAGGGCAGCTGGTGGAGCCTTTGGGTATCAAGCTGGCGTATTCGCAGGCAGGTATTACCCTGGCGCTGATGTTTATCGGCATTCCGTTTGTTGTACGTACGGTACAGCCAGTTTTGGAAGAGCTGGAGGCCGAAGTGGAAGAGGCTGCCGCCACGCTGGGAGCAGGAAGATGGCGCATTTTTCGGACGATATTGCTTCCGGACCTGATCCCGCCGCTGCTGACCGGGTTTGCACTTGCTTTTGCCAGAGGCATTGGGGAATATGGATCAGTCGTATTTATCTCGGGCAACATGCCGATGAAAACGGAGATTGCACCTCTGCTGATCATGGCGAAGCTGGAGCAGTTCGATTACGCCGGAGCTACGGCCGTAGCCCTGCTGCTGCTGCTGGTCTCTTTTGTCCTGCTGCTGGTGATTAATTCACTTCAACGCTGGAGCCGGAAGGCTGGCAGGGCTTAGGCGTAATAAGCCAACCTAAACCAAAAGGAGGTACATATGAATGGCGGGTTCCGTTCCAATAACGCCTGCTCCCCAAGTGCGAACCGGTCCGGGGCCAAACCGTGCAACTACGGAAGCTCCATGGGTCAAATGGCTATTGATCGGTCTGGCGAGTCTGGTACTGCTCTGGCTTCTCATTTTGCCATTAATCATTGTGATGATGGAAGCACTGAAGCAAGGGTGGGGTGTCTATATTGCAGCTCTTACCGAACCAGATGCCATGTCAGCCCTGAAGCTGACACTGCTGGTTGCAGCGATTACCGTACCGCTGAATACGATATTTGGTGTAGCCGCAGCCTGGGTCATCACCAAGTTCCAGTTCAGGGGAAAGGGAGTCATGATCACGTTAATTGATCTCCCCTTCTCCATCTCGCCAGTTGTGGGCGGGTTGATCTTTGTACTGGTATTTGGCTCCAATGGCTGGTTTGGACCGTGGCTGGCAGAGCATGATATCAAAATTATCTTTGCCTTGCCTGGTATCGTAATCGCAACGCTATTTATTACCTTTCCTTTTGTGGCGAGAGAGCTCATTCCGTTAATGGAGGACCAAGGGACGCGGGAAGAAGAGGCGGCAGTCACGCTTGGCGCTTCCGGATGGCGAATCTTCTGGAATGTTACGCTGCCCAACATTAAGTGGGGGCTGCTGTACGGCATCATTCTGTGTAATGCCCGCGCGATGGGCGAGTTCGGAGCTGTATCGGTGGTGTCTGGACATATTCGCGGAGAGACGAATACACTGCCGCTGCATGTCGAGATTTTGTACAACGAGTACCAGTTCTCGGCATCGTTCGCAGTCGCTTCCTTATTACTGATTCTGGCTCTGGCAACGCTGCTGCTCAAGAGCTGGCTGGGACACAGAACGGTTTCAGAGAAGTAATTAAGGGTCCGAATTCTGGCCCATTTCCACCTTAATTGGGAGAAATCACGAGTTCATTATATTTCGATAATGTTTCTTGAAAATACAGATTGACAGCTACTGGAAGCCCTGCTAATGTATAAACCAAGTATATGGGTTGGATAAGAATGAATTATAAGTCGGATGGATGATCATGCGTCAATCATATAGCGGGCAGCAGCCCGGGAAGAGGAGGCGGCTCTATGGCTAAGCCGTTAAAAGTGGATGAGGTATGGATGGATCGAATTGCCGGACAGCTGAATGACATGGAGTTTGGCTCGCTTCACATCGTTGTACATGAAGGCCAGATTGTGCAGATGGAGCGGACTGAACGCAAACGATTTGAGAACACGCCCTCAGGCAGCACCTCCAAATCCGGCAGCACTGCACGAAGCAGCTCCCCCCGCTCATTGCGCGGATCGAACGCAAGTGCGAAGGGGTAGAGACTGAGGCGGCATCAGGGAGCATAGATTGGCTTAGTGTGAGTTACCCATAAGTTTTCCAAAGAACACGTATTTTTTTTGGAAACTCATGGGTAATTCATGCTTTTAATGTGATAATGTGGCCAAACTATTTCGTGGAATTTGTCTCCATTTGCCCGTTATACCATTCATTAGCTTCAGTCAGCACCTGCTGCCCGCCTGCTTCCATAAATTCCTCCACGAAGGTATCAAAACTTTCAACAGGCTGATCGCCGGTGATGATGGAGATGTATGCTCTGTCCCTCATATGGATCAACTCAGATGAATATTGAATCAGGGCAGGGGTAGCCACCTCCAGATGATTATAAATACCGTTCTCCGTCAATCCCTCAGATGCAGCCCACTGCTCCCGTTTGCCAGAGGTTGCACCTGGAACGGTCATGCCAATGCTGGAGCCGATCATATTGGTGTAATTCTCCATACGGTTATATGGGGGCAGAATGTGAAATTCCCCTGAAGATGAAGAGCTCCAGTTCCAGTGCTTTCCTGGAAGGCCATATTCCATTTTGATCTGCTCTGCCGGATCGGAGTTAGCACTGACATAATCGAGGATTTCAAGGATTTTTTCCAGTTTACCAGGCTCGTTGACCGTATCGGCCCCGATTGTAATGAAACTCATCAGCAGATTGTAGCCTTTGGAGCCACTGAGTCCATCAGGACCTGTAACAGGAGGACCGAATTCAACGCCTGCGGATGCGTTCTTCTGCAGGAGTTCATGGACATTGAACATGGCTCCGACGGGAATTTCCTCATCCTTTTCATTAAGAATGCTATAATCGCCGTCTTGAGTCCAATGATAATAATTGCCCATGGAGGTCATCCCAATTCTGCTATTAATAAACGCATGCGACAAATGCTTGTAGCCACCTTTATTTTCTCCAGTTATGAATTCAGGATCGATAATCCCATCCTGATACCACTTCTGCAGATAAGCTAGGGCTTTCTTCATCTCAGGTTCCAATGCGCCGATCACGAGTCGGTTATTTTTTTGGTTAAAATATAGCTGCTCGGTAAAAACGGACTGCCCAAAAGCACCAAAAACGACATTCATGCCCTCTTTGGATAACCCGTATGTATCCTGTTTCCCATTTCGGTCAGGGTCACCTTTGGCGAATGCATACATAACTGTCTCAAACTCCTCTAATGTTCGCGGAACTTCGAAACTGCGTTTCTCCAGCCAGTCTTCCCGATATACAATAGGGGTCCGGTAGATGTTAGTCTGATTGATGACCGGGATTCCATATAAGGCGCCATTTATTTTTCCGTACTCCAGGTAACGTGAATCATAATCACGGATTCGCTTCACAATATTAGGCGCATGTTCTTCAAGTACGTCCTCGGGAATTTCTGCTAATACCCCCTGCATCTGATATTTAAGCAGATCATGTGGCTGCCTGATCCGAAGAAGATCCGGTATGTTTCCTTGAGCGAGCTTCAAGTCCAGCAGGTCCTCATAGCGTCTGTTCTCCAGGTTCCACACCTCCAGATTCACATCAAAAAGATCCTCAATATAGGTGATCATCTCTGCATTCTCAGGAACGGGAGTATTCTGATGCATGGTCCAGGAAATTGTATATGGCGGCTCTGTATCCTTCTCAGACTCATCAGCAGGATTGTGCTGCTGCATTTGAGCGCGTTGTTCCCCCAAAACGGTGCAGCCACTCATACATATGATAAGGATAACGGTTGTGATCAATAGACACAGAGCTCTTGAAAGGTTGAGGTTCATAGCAGCTCCTTCTCATGGTTTGATATCTGGATCAATGTCCTAGGATAGGGATAACCCTTCGGCTATTCAGTTCATCAGACTGCGCATGAAGTTTTTCGGTGTACAGCCGTGAATTTCTTTGAACTTCTTAATGAAGTAAGCAGAGGTACGGTATCCGACCGTGCTCGCAACCTGCTCAATAGTAAATTCCTGTTGTGCGATGAGTTCGCGTGCGCGTTCCATTCTCTGATTGGTGACATATTCCGAATAGGCCATGCCGGTCTCTTCCTTGAAAATCTTACTAAGATACTTGGGACTGATATACACCTGTTCTGCGACATGATCCAGCGTGAGATCGCCCGAAATATGCTCGCGAACGTAGGCTTTGACAGCTGAAATGGTATCCGGGCTCCTGACCTCGCTTCGTTTCTCCATCTGTGTGATAAATTCGGTTACCAGATCAGTCATCCATTCCGAATACCGGTTGATATTGTAGAACGAGGAATATTGCTTGTACAAATTCATGGAGCTCATCTCGGCGGGCTGCCAGCGCACCTGACTGATGCAGTCAGCGTATATGGAAACCATTTTTAATAAAATAATGCGGCTGTATTCGGCTGAATAGAGGCCTTCCTTGATGGTCGATACCACATCCTGAATGGCCTGAACCGTACCATCCATATCACGGGATTGCAACTTCTTCTCAAAACTCATGAGGTAAGCGTCCGGAATCTCCAAACTGCTGGTTTCCCTTTGCAGGAGATCAAGGTCTTGAATGGCAGACAGAGCGGGAAAGAAATAGCTGTATTGAATCAAGGCTTTCGCCTCATGATAGCTTGTGTGAATCTTCGTGAAATGCTCTACCCAGCCGCCTAACGACACTGCAAATTCCAGACCGAACCTGTTTCTCGCCTCGGAATGAATAAAGGATACAATGTGATCCGAAACAGGCTCTTCGCGTTGGTTCGTACAGATGATCACGGCTATTTTGTGATCCTGCAATTCCTCCGCAAGCAGCTTGGTTTCAGCCATTTCTGCTGTCTCCAGCTGCTGAATCATCGTGTACAACGTATGCTGCAGCTGTCGTGGCTGCAATTCCTTCCACTTCTCGCTGACGGGGTCAATGACGATACAGCGATAGCGGGAATAGGCCACAGACACCTGAACAGACTGCAGCTGTTCTTTAAGTTCCTCAGGCGTAAATCGGTTATTTAACATATTCAGCATGATACTGTGCCTAATCATTTTGTGATTGGCCTGCAGCGTTTCTTCCAAACTATCGACTTTGATGGATAGGCTGCTGATAGCCGAATCGATGAATCGATATTCATTCTGCTTCAGGTTACCGGGGCTATCTACCCTGGCCTTGATATTATTCAGGATCCGCTTAAGAGGACTGTAATTGGCTACAGTGAAGCCGAACGACATGGCTATCCCAACCGCTACAGCAAGCAAACCCAGAAGCGCAGAGACCTCCTTTAAGCTATCAAGCTTATAATAGAAGCTTTTATTCGGGATGGTTGTGTAAATTCTCCATCCATTTTCTTCGAATTGCTCCTGGGAAACAACATAAGCATCATGATTAAAGTTTTGCGTGAAGCTCTCGCCGGAAGAAGGACCGGAGAGCAGCGACTGAAGCAGAGTCTCGTTCGTGGAGCTGCCTAACATCGATTTATCAGCGGCAGATATGACAATTCCGTGCTGATCCACGATGTATGTATTTTCATAGTCGGCAGGGATCATATTGTGAATCAGCTGACTGATCGTCGATTCTTTGATATCAATCGCAACCATGACCTTACTGTCTTGTCCAGAGGACTGAAATGGATAACTGTGAACATAGGAGATTAGAATCATCGTGCTGCTCTGTTCGGGTAATTCGATAAAAGTATCCTCAGGAACCATACGAGTCTGCATCCATAAGGAGCTTTTGTCACTCTTTTTCATCGCCTCAATCCAATCGTAGGCAGAATCTACGCTCGATGGAGTGACTTCATGGAGCTGCAGTCCATATATAGAAGAGATCATGAAATGATTCTCTGTATCGTACACATGAATGGCCTGAATCAGGTCGGAATAATTCTGCACCTGACTTTTGAGCAGCTGCTCAATGTCCAGAATTTTGCTGTGGTTTCCTTGCAGGCTATCGAGCTGAATGCTGACGGGGCTGCCCAGGGCAAGAGAAAGATAGACTTGGTTCACCTTTTCGATAACGGAGGTCTCAATATAATTGACGGTACTTTGCAGCTGCAATTGTTTGTTGATCCGAATCTCTTTGCTGTATTGATGGGAGAAGAAGAGATATAAGATAGATCCGAAAAGAAGCGCAATAACAAGGACGACAGCAAGATAGGAAAAAATCAACCTGGATCTCACCGACTGGAAGAGCTTGCGCATTCTTTTTCCTCCTTCATAACGGGTTTCTAGACAACTTCATCATTATATAATAGCCCCGGCACTAGAAATCATGTTGATCGAAATTTAACAAACACCCCCAGAACAATTTACGTTCCGTTAATCTAAATTTACAAACAACTGCACTCTAGATGATGATTCTATTATTCACTCTATTTTTTGGAGAATACACAGGCCAAAACGTACGAATTTGATATAAAACGGAATTTGTTCTATAGATGCCAGGCTCCTCCGAGTGCTAAAGTAACCCCAGATCAGACACGGAATGAATGGAGACGATCCTACACATTCGCTGATGAAATCGAAAAATTACGATTATGGGAGCGTGTATTTGCAGGCCATGAGAAAACCACTTAAAAAATCACTGGCATTACTTCTAATGTTGTCTATGGTAAGCCCAACGTTTGCAGATCGGAGCTTTGCAGCCGATCAGAAGATTCAGTTCTCTGATATTAAGGGACACTGGGCGGAAGCGAGCATTCAAGCATGGGGTGATGAAGGACTGATTCGGGGCTATCTGGATCGTTCATTCAAACCAAACAACGAGATTACGAGAGCAGAATTTATGAATCTGGTGAATGGTGCTTTTGGATATGCAGGACAAGCTGCCATTAACTTTAATGATGTTTCTGAAGATGCATGGTATTATCAGGCCGTTTCTACAGCTAGTGCGGCTGGATATATGGATGGTTATGCGGATCAAACGATGAAACCTCAAAATCAGATCACACGTCAGGAAGCGGCCAAAATCATCGCTGGCATTCTGAATCTGGACCTGAATGAGGGAGCAGCGAATGCATTTAGCGATGCTTCGTCCATAGCGGATTGGAGCAAAGGAGCTGTAGGTGGAACTGCAGCAGCCAAAATTATATCCGGATATTCAGATGGAAGCTTCAAACCACTGCAATCGATCACTCGGGCAGAAGCGGTAAGTGCACTTTTTAATGCCTTGGAAATAGACTCGAGCGATGCTAAACCATTCAAGCCAAAGGGCACGGCTAATGTGCTGAATGTGGAACCTCCTGCCGAAGAAGCTCGTCTGTCTGCAGTCGAACATGGAGCCAATGCGGACGACGGCACGTTGAAAAATATTGCGGCAACGAATCCATTTATTGATATTTTGGACGGTTTCGAACAAGTCTGGTCCATGAACCAATCGGATTGGAGAGATGGAACAGCAGCGACCAAACCGGGAGTTAAGGGAGAGGTTGCAAAGTATGGCGATGGACCGACCCCATATTATGATGGCTTTAAAAATGATCAAAAGACAGCAGTCGCAGACCAGAAAACATTTGCGAACGAAGAAATTCGAAATCAAGCGACTTGGGTTGCTAACATCAAATATGTAGAAGATGTGACGCAAAATCGTACCGATGAAGAGGCGTTAGCCGCCTATTACGATGACCAGAGAGATAAGATCTACAGTATGATGGAAGCTTTTGGGCCACTGGCTAACACGTATGTAGACATCGTTAAGCCAACGACAAGCGTCGAAAGAGAGATCAGCGATATGGATGTTGTCTTGACAGAAGAAACGGCAGAAGACCAAAGCCAGGGAATGGGAAGTGAATGGGCTAAGACGGAGCTTGCAGACATGGTAGCCCTGGTGGATCTGGTTCGATTCAAGACTCCTTCATCCTCCAATCCTTCGAAATACTTCTACTCTTCCCCAAGACCATGGAGAATGAATTCGAACGGAGAAGTGAAAGAGGTTGTCGATGAGAATGGTTTGGCCGTGTGGGAAACCTTGGGTAAAGGTGAAGTGATAGAAGAACCTTTGGCTTCAGGAGGAACCAAAACAACGGGAGAAAAGCATTTCCAACAATACGAAAGCAACGTGGAAATCATTCCTGCATTGAGCTATGTAAGAAGAATAGCGGAAGATGGACGAGGTAAGGATGGAGCATTCCCGAGCGGTCATACCAGTGCTTCGTATCTGTCTGTTCTCCCTTTTGCCTACGCCACGCCAGAACGATTCTCTGAATTTTTAACAAGAGCTGCTCAAATGGGTGAAAACCGCATTGTGACCGGGATGCACTCGCCGCTTGATGTTATTGGTGCAAGGATTCAAGCGACAGCCATGACAGCTTATGCATTCAATAAGGAAGAGAACCAGGAATTGATGGAAAAGGCATATAATAATGCAGGAGAAGTATTCGGAGCATTGGCAGAAAAAGAAAATATGAGTTTGTACGAATATGCGCACACGGTAACAGAGGACTATACCTTCAAAAGTGCATATGACGAAAAGAAATGGGAAGATCATGATGCCAATAAAGCCTTCTACCGAGATAAACTCACATACGGCCTGCCACAAACAGGAATCAAAGGTTTGGCTCCTGAAGTGCCACAAGGAGCAGAGGCGCTATTGAAGACACGTCAGCCTTATTTAACCGATGAGCAGCGTAGAGAAGTGTTATATACCACATCCATTGACTCCGGTTATCCGGTACTGGACGAATCAAACGGTTGGGGCAGATTGGATTTGGTAACGGCAGCGGATGGCTACGGCGCATTCATAAACAATGTAACCGTGGATATGGATGCTTCCAAAGGACGTTTCAATGCAGAGGATTGGTGGAGAAATGATATCTCTGGCAGTGGAATGCTGACGAAAAAGGGAACAGGAACACTTACCATGACAGGCAATAACAGTTACACAGGCGGAACGCTGCTGCAGGCAGGAACGCTGGTGGCTGAATCTGCATCTGCTTTTGGTCTCGGTGATCTGTATGTGGAGAATGGAAAAGTCATCGTTCATGCGGATGGAGCATTAAAATTAAATAGAAACTTTACTCTGGACAGTGGAACGTTGGAATTGGTTATGGACAATGATAACAGCCAGGTTAATGTCGGTAAAAAGCTGTATCTGGATGGAGGAAGCCTCAATCTGGACTTGTCCAACTATAAGATCGAAGGTTCCAAGGATATTACTTTAATGACGGCTGGCGTAATTAAAGGTGAATTCGACCAAGTCACAGCGGATGGTTATGACGTTCAGGTTACTTACGAAAAGGATCGCATCATTGCACATGTTGTAGCCAAATAAGCTATGTCATTGATTGAAGTAATACTATTCTTATATGGAAAAGGACTGAACTACGTTGTAGTTCAGTCCTTTTTGAATTCCGAGCAACACAAGGATTCAGTCGTGAGAGTTCTGGTTTACCCATTTGATTATCATAGATTACATGAAAAAAAGGGAATGGTCCTCACTATTCGCCCGTGTAGGCACCAGCTTTACGCGCTGCACTCACTTCGATTTCAGTAGGGGACTCATTCGTTGGCTCCAGCTCGGTATGACCTACATAAGGGCGATCACTCCGTGGGCGAGTTCCAGTAAACCCGAAACCTGAAACGAACAGGATCAGCTGTAATCCCAAGGCATAAGGAGCAGCAGCAGGCCCAATCAGATGGAGCAGCGAGCATAGCACGATCAGCAAGAAGAGTATTTTGTTCACTGTACCTGATGGTTCGCGGCGAAGGCTGGCCCAGAGCAGATAACCATACATGATGGCAATCATCAAGGAAACTGCACGCAACCACGGGAGGACGCTCTCCCATGAATCTACAGAAACGTCCAACAGTCGCTGACGGAACACAAGATCAACAACCAGCAACAGGGTAGCTGCCAGTGCAGCTGGTTCGGCCAGAGGCCGAAAGATTGTCCAGATGGCCTCGCCCCAATGATCTGTTCGGGTATCTTGACCAAGTTCATCTGATAATGCGGTGCATTCTCGTTCCAATGCTCTGTGCATCAGCGCGAGTCTGGCAGGATCATGCTCCTTGATGCAGTCGCGGATCTGATCCTGTAACGTAGAGGAGAGGTCAGATGCTGATTTGCAGGCCAGCATGGCCATGAACAGATCATGTTGTTCATTTTGTGAGAATGAATACTTTTTATGTTCCAGAATGGTGAGTTTTCCCAACAGGGTTGTGCTTATGTATAATGTATTTTGTATCCTTCGCATTCGCCTTTCGTGGCTGCGGCGAACTTCAGTGGCGGACCATATATATATCCCAAGCAGCAAAGCTATGACTCCAAACAGCACAGCCTCAGCGCCGGGGCGCGATAGTAGCTCTTTGATCCAGGGTTGAAACACACGTTTTCCTCCTTTGCACAAACTTAACGTATCTTGAAACACGCTTCACGTAAGCTTTCTCTCACTATTACACAGGAAGTAGATGAATTCAAGCAGAAAGGGGCACAATTCATGGACCAGATCAGCATGGAACACATTCCACCCACAGCAGCAGAGTATCTTGCCTTGCGACAGATGGCGGGTCTCAGTGCGATGAGCAAGGAGGGAGCAGAAATTGGACTGCCGAACAGTCTTTTTGCCGTATGTTTACGTAATAAAGATGCACTCGTAGGCATGGGTAGGGTTATTGGGGATGGCGGTTGTTTCTTTCAGGTGGTGGATATTGCGGTTCACCCGGATGTTCAAGGCAGGGGATATGGCAAGTTGATTATGAGCGAGATCATGAAATACTTGCGTGAACATGTGCCTGCTCGAGGCTTGGTGAGTCTTCTTGCAGATGTACCTGCAGATCGCCTTTACTCCCAATTTGGTTTTACCTATACCAGCCCGAAATCGGAAGGCATGTGGTGGAGGCAGGGAGAGGATGAACGGATATAATTAAGATATCCCGATCTTGAAGCCGCTATAGCGGCTTTTTTTGCTGTGTAAAAAATGCAGTGGATGCAGAAGATAGGTGCAGCGCTGCTTATTGGATGTGTGAAGTTTGTCGGTTTATTAACTTTGGTTTACAAGTGACTACATACGGTTTAAGATGGCGTGAGCCGTTTAAGGTATATAACAATAGGATTAAGTATTACAATATAACGGTATGTTGACGAGATGATATCTACTGAAAAGAGGGATAAGATATGAAAGTTGCGATTTTTGGTGCGACCGGAACGATTGGAAAGACGATACTGTGGGAGCTTATGGACCGCGGGCATGAAGTGACTGCGATTGTGCGTGATCCGTCCAAAGTGGAAATGGTTCATGAACGTCTGCGTGTGGAAAAGGGCGATTTGTTGAACCCGGATCAGGTAGCCGATTTTACAGCAGGCCAGGAAGCTGTCGTTAGTGCCTATGGTCCGAAATTCGGAGAAGAAGAGGAGCTGCTGGAAGTTACACGTTCACTGATTGAGGGTGTTCGTCGCGGCAAAGCCAGCCGTCTGGTTGTCGTTGGCGGAGCTGGCAGCTTGCTGACCGATTCAGGTGAGATGCTGATGGATACGCCTGGATTTCCGGAGGAAGTTAGAACCCTGGCGAAGGCACATGTGGATGCTTATGGCTTAATCGAGGAATCGGATATCCACTGGACGTATATGAGCCCAGCGGCAACAATTACATCCGGACCGCGGACAGGCCATTTCCGGATCGGGATGAATCGTTTGGTCACCGATGATCTGGGAGAGAGCACGATCTCGGTTGGCGACTTTGCTGCGGCATTGGTGGATGAGCTTGATGATCCGCAGTTTATTGGTTCCCGTTTTACGGTAGCTTATTAAGGGAAAGTGTGCCGGGAGCTAGTAGAATTGAATGATGCCAAACGCAGTATGAGAAGTTACTCACCGGGGAGGGATGAACCTTGTTTATCGTCACCGCTGAACAGATGCGAGCTGTAGATGAGCACACCATCCATAAGTTGGGCATTCCTGCTGCGAGTCTGATGGAGAACGCGGGCAGAGCCATAGCGGAGGAAGTTATCGCCTTGTGCCGTGAGGAGGCTGCGGGTGGTAAGGTTGTTGAACACAAAAGGCGCCGGGAGCAGGGAGAGGCACAGCGGGCACACACCGGGCCAGGTGATCGCCAAGGTTCCGGCGGCGACATCATCGCCGATCCGGCGCTGGTGATGGCGCACCCCGCTGATCAGCATTGGTACATGCTGATCGGTAAGGGCAATAATGGCGGGGACGGGCTGGTTGCGGCCCGCCATCTGCTTGAAGCGGGGCTCGGCGTGACCTTGATCTACGCCGATGCGCCCGAGTCACTGCGGGGCGAAGCCGCCGTGCAGCGGGATGCCGCTGCGCAGCTCGGCATCCCTGCCCTTGTCCACGGCCGTGAAGCCGTGGACTTCAGCCGGTGCACAGGCATCGTGGATGCACTGCTGGGCACCGGCTCGCAAGGGGCGCCGCGGGGAGCTTACGCGGCGCTGATTGAGGCGGCGAACGACAGCGGCAAGCCGGTCGTGTCCGCCGATGTGCCAAGCGGGCTGAATGCCGACACCGGGGAGGTATACGAGCCTTGCATTCAAGCGCGGGTGACTGTATGCCTCGCGCTGCTGAAGCGCGGACTTGTACAGTATCCGGGCGCGACGGCCGCAGGGCGCATCGTGGTGCGCGCCATCGGCATTCCGGCACGGCTTGCGCCGGAGCACGGTCCTTCCGTTCGTCTGTTGACGGAGGAAGTGATGCGTGGTGCCCTGAAGGTGGATACGGATCGTCTGCGGGCACCTGACGGGCACAAGGGAACCTACGGCCACGTACTGCTGGCCGCAGGCAGTCTGCCGATGAGCGGCGCAGGTCTGCTCTCGGCCAAGGCTGCGCTGCGCGCTGGCTGCGGACTCGCCACATGGGCGCTGCCGGCGGCACTGCTGCCGCATGTCATCGGCAGTGTGCCTGAGCTCATGCTCGCAGCCGCGGCAGATGGCGACAGCGGCGAGTGGAACGCGGCTTCCGCCGAAGCCGTGCTTCGTCTTGCGGAGAGCCGCGACGTGATTGCAACCGGGCCAGGCCTCGGCCGCTTCGAGGGCGACACCGGCTGGCTGCGCCGGCTGTGGCAGCAGACGGATCGCCCGCTCGTCATCGACGCGGACGCTCTCAACATGCTTGCAGACGCGGGCAGAGCCGGGCCTCGCGACTGGGGCCGGCGCAGTGCGGCGACCATTCTGACGCCGCACCCCGGAGAGATGGGCCGCCTGCTGGGCATGCCGACCCCCGAAGTGCAGCGTGACCGAATTGGTCACGCTGCACGGTACGCCCGCGAGCAGGGCGTGACCCTGGTGCTCAAAGGAGCACGAACGGTCATCGCAACGCCTTCCGGCGAGGCGTACATTAACACCACCGGGCACGCCGGTATGGCAACGGGCGGCGCCGGGGACGTATTGACCGGCATCATCGCCGGTCTGCTCGCTCAAGGACTCAGCGCGGAGCAGGCCGCCGCTTTTGGTGTATACCTGCACGGCCAGGCCGCCGAGCAGGCTGCGCAGCGGCGCGGCGATCCGGCGTCTCTGCTGGCAGGAGACATCATTGACGCCCTGTGACGCGATCTTCTTGAGAGAGCCTTAATCTCTACGGGTGATCTGAATAATAATCTGTGTATTCGCACGCTCATTAAAAAACCTCCACTTCTCTCATACCAAGAGAAGTGGAGGTTTCTTGTTTAGACTATTGAGGCTGAGGCATACCTTTACAAGCGGAAACGCTGCAGCTCCTGATGCATTTCCTCACTGATGTCACGCAGCGATTTGACCTTGATGCTGGCCTCTTCAAACGAGCGCTGCTGTTCCGTCGTCGAAGCCGTAATCTCTTCACTGCTGGCTGCTGATTGCTGCGTAATCGCACTGATGTTTTCAATGGCCTGCTGCACCTGTGTACTTAGCTGACTGGATAGCTGCATATCTTCGGCCAGCTGGTTAATGCCCGTACTGATCTGTTCTACGCTGTCACGAATAGCGGAGAAGGAATCCCGGGTTTGTCCGGTCGCCTTTTCCTGTTCAGCGAAGAGCTGTATACTCTGCATCACAGAACCTTTCACCTTGTCCATGGCGCTTGTGATTTCACCCACAGCCGCATAGATATGCTGCACGGATTGTGCAGACTGCTCTGCGAGCTTGTTGACTTCCCCTGCAACCACGGCAAAACCGCGACCGGCTTCGCCGGCACGAGCCGCTTCGATTGAAGCGTTCAGGGAGAGCAGTGTGGTCTGCTTGGCGATCTCGGACACATAGCCTGTCATCGTGGTAATGCGCGCTGCGCTTTCTTCCAGCTCCTGCACAGTCTGTTCAACCTCAGCCATGGCTACCCGGTTCATTTCAGCGAGGCGAAGCTGCTCCTCAATGGCCGTGTGTCCTTCCTCAACCGTGCTCATCACCTCGTTGCCATGGATCGCCGATTGGGAAGTGGCATGAAGGTTGCTGCCGAACGTGTGCTGCATCTTGTCCACGACCATCACCGTTTCACTCAGATCCTCCGCAATCTTCTGGCTGCCGGTGGACAGCTCTTCCGTCGTACGGGAGACCTGCTGCACAATGGCCTGCATGGTGTCGTTGCCGCGGTCAATGTCCTGAGCCATGCCATCCACCCGTTTCCCGGCGGTATCAATCGATTGGATAATATTGCGAATGTTTTCTGTCATAAGACGGAAGGAGCGATTCAGCTCATCCAGTTCATCCTTGCCCCGGGTTTCAGGCAGCTGCTGAGTCAGATCGCCAGCTGCAATCTGTCCTGCAGCGATCTTCAGCACTCCAATACGTTTGGCTAGCTTCCGGGAAGTATACATGTTGAACAGCATGGCAGCGACGAGCAGGAGAACAGCGCCGCCCAATGCAATCTGCCAGGTCTGCTGAATGTCCTGCTCCAGATTAATCGTGTATTGATCATACCGTTCCTTGGTTATTTCATCGAGCATGTAGATATCATTTTGAATGCCCTGCACTCGTGTACTGTAGCGTTTGGCTTCCGAGCTGTCCAAGGCTTGCATGGCTTCAGTTGCCCCCTGATCCAGTGCAGTCAGTTTCGTCTGAATGGACCCCATCAATCGAAGCTGTTCATCGGTTTCCAGTAATCCTTCGGTAAGTTCTTGAATCATCGTTTTACCTTCGTCCAACAAGCTGCGTACGGCATTCTGATTGCCAGCTGTCATCGAGAAAGAGAACACGTCCAGCGCCTGCTGTGTCTGAATCTGATTGGCTTTAAGCTCACTGACCTTGAGCATGGCGGGTACTAAATTTTGATTTTTGGCGTTGATGCCCAGTAACTGAAAAATGATATAGGCTACCAAAACAAGACATAAAAGTAATGAAATTAACGCATTAATAATCAATTTGCCTTGCAATTTCATAAGCGTATCTCCTCTAATCCGTCGATTTAGGGTTCAAGCGTAATTTTGGTTTTGCCGGATATGATTTCAGCTTTCCGATCTTCGAAGGTTTGCTGCTGTTCCGCACTGAGTGTGATGTTATGTAATGCGGTCAGGCCTACGGCATCTTCTGCCAGCCCCTCAACCATGTTCTGCTCGGGGAAGGAGTGATTGTTTTTCGTAAACGTGTTAACAGCGTTGTAGATGGAGACATTGACATTTTTCAGCATAGAGGTGAGAACAGCCTTTTCCGCCAAAAAGAATTGATCCGTATCCACACCGATGGCGTATTTCCCCAACTTCTGAATCTCGGTTAGTGAGCCTACTCCGGTGAGGCCCGCTGCGACATAAATAACATCGACGTCTTGCTCCTGGATCATTTTCGCTGCCAGCTCCTCGCCAAGCTTCGAATTACCGAAGTCTCCTGCATAAACGACCTGAACTGTAGCATCCGGATTAACGGCCTGTACCCCTTGTTCGAAACCCTGTTGAAAATCGCGGAGAAGGGGAATCTCCATTCCACCCAAAAAGCCTACGTGATTCTCGGTTGTCGCGAAGCCAGCGATCATGCCAGCAAGATAACTGCCTTCTTCACTGCGGAATGACATGGAAGTCACGTTTGGCAATTCGGAGTGTCCGTCGACAATAAGAAACGGCTGCTCCGGATATTTTTGAGCGACCTTTTCCAGATCGGGCAGAAGGGTGTCGCTAAGTCCGATAATCAAGTCCACACCATCCTGAGCGAATTGCTCAAATGCTGTTTCTGCCGTTAGATCTTTTCCGGGCTCCTTATAATCAAACCGAATCGTGTTTTCATTTCTGGCCTGAACCAGTCCTTCAAAAGCAGCATCATTGAATGAACGATCGCCAAGGCCGACTTCAGTAAGGACAATACCTACTTTGGTCCGCTCGTCCTCTGCCGTTTCATTTTCTGTGGAAGAACATGCCCCCAGCATCAAAACCATGACAACCAAAATCATGCTCCATAAAGCCTGGGTGACCCTTTTTGTTTTCATGTTATACCCTCGTTTCTATAGATGTGTGATGTGAGAGGTGAGTCTTTTGCCCTATATGTATATCGGTCAGGAGGAGGATGGGGATTATGGTTAATGATGAAAATTTACGAAAATCTTAAACGATTTCATGATTTATTCATTCCTGTTACAAAATCTGGCAGGGTTGATTAACATACCGTATCTCCATGCCGATCATCTAACCCAAAAAGGCAAAGAAAAGATCAGCGAATGATCTCTTCTTTGCCTTTTTATCTGGATATCTAGTGATGTGAGGATGATAGCTATTCATGAATAATCATCCTATCGATGAAAACCCTCTATATATCAACGGTTTCTCCTGCCGCCGAAGCAAATGGCCAGCTTATGGTTGCTCCTGTTTGAATACTGCTCGCTTTAAACTCAGTTCTAAGCTGAGCTGTATTACCATGCCGCCACCGATCCGTCTGTCCGGCTTTCGGTGCCAGCGCATAGTACCCCGCTGCCTGGGTCACGCCATATAATCTGACCGCGTCCAAACATGGAAGGGTCGAGAGCAACCTGAATATCATGCCCTTTGCGGGCAAGTGCTTGTGCAATATGCTGCGGAAAGCCGGTCTCCACCAGTATCGTTTTGCCTTTTGTCCACTGCCACCTTGGAGAATCCAGGGCTGCCTGCGGATTCAGGTGGAAGTCGACCGTGTTCATGACAACCTGCACGTGGCCCTGAGGCTGCATGAACCCGCCCATGACCCCGAATGGGCCAACTGCTTCATCGTCGCGCGTAAGGAACCCTGGAATGATCGTATGATACGTGCGTTTGCCTGGCTCCAAGGCGTTGGCCTGATCCGGATCGAGTGTGAAGTTATGACCTCGATTCTGCAGGGAGATACCTGTTCCCGGTACGACCAGCCCGGAGCCGAAGCCCATATAATTGCTCTGAATGAAGGAAACCATGTTGCCTTCCCCATCAGCCGCAGCGAGGTATACCGTACCGCTTCCTTTTGGATCGCCTGCTTCAGGCATGCGTGCCACGTCTCCAATGAGTTTGCGCCGCTCTTCCGCATACGCTTCGGATAGGAGCTCCTTCACCGTCACGCCCATCTTCCGCTCCTCGGTAATATATTTCTCTCCATCGGCGAATGCGAGTTTTATCGCTTCGAGCTGTCTATGGTACCCGAGCACGGATTCTTTTTCTTCAAAATCGAACCCTTTGAGCAGATTGAGCGCTGAGAGGGCAATCAGTCCCTGACCGTTTGGCGGGATCTCCCAGACATCGTAGCCACGATAGGAAACCGAGATGGGATCGACCCATTCAGGCTGAAAGGCCGCCAGGTCGTCTTTGGTCAGGTAGCCGCCATGCTCTGCCATAAACGAATGAATGCGCTCCGCCAGTTCTCCTTCGTAAAAGTCACGTGCGTTGCTCTCGCCGATTCGGCGAAGTGTAGCCGCATGATCCGGCGAACGCCACATCTCGCCCACGGCCGGAACACGCCCGCCTGGAGCGAATGTCTCAAACCAGGCACGCCCCGCAGCCGCATCGCCCTGGCGTGCATAAATGTCCGCTGCCCGTGCCCAGTGGCGGGCCAGCCCAGGCGCAAGCGGGTAACCTTCCTCCGCGTAGCGGATAGCCGGTTCCAGCGCTTCCGCCAGCGTAAGCCGCCCGAAGCGGCGGCTCAGCTCAGCCCAGCCCGCCGGTGCGCCAGGCACCGTCACCGGGATGACCCCAAGCTTCGGCATCTCCGAATGGCCTGCCGCCTTGAGCGCCTCAATGGATATGCCCTGAGGCGCAGGACCGCTGGCATTCAGGCCGTGCAGCTTGCCCTCGGTCCAGACGAGGGCAAAAGCATCGCCCCCGATGCCATTGGACGTTGGCTCCAGCACGGTGAGCGCAGCAGCCGTTGCGATTGCGGCATCAATGGCGTTGCCGCCTTTTTTTAACACATCCAGACCTGCTTGTGCTGCAAGAGGCTGCGAAGTGGCGACGATGCCTTTGTTGGCATAGACGGGCACACGGTAAGAGGGGTACGGTTGATAGAGAGGATCATAGTTCATCAGACGGTTCAGCTCCTTGTCCCAAGATGTCAGGTTCCGGTATACCGGATGCTTAACTCCTACCCCACTTCGGAACAAGATTATGATTCTCCTGCTGAATTGCCAAATTCAACCTGACATGGACGATAAATCGTTTAAATACCTATTGGTTTTCACCACGCCTGACCTTAGGTGGTCACCATATCGCCGCCGTTGATATGAATGCATTCACCGGTTACGTACGACGAATCACGCGATCCGAGATAGACATAGGCCGCTGCCAGCTCATATGGCTGGCCTGCACGACCCATTGGCGTCTCGGTTCCAAATACCTGCACATCTTCAGCAGAGAAGCTGGAGGGAATGAGAGGGGTCCAGATTGGACCTGGAGCTACACAATTAACCCGAATTCCCTGAGAAGCCAGTGATTTGGCGAGTACGCGTGTCAGCGAGACAACAGCCCCTTTGGTGGAGGAGTAGTCAATCAGCTGCACATTGCCCTTATAGGCTGTAATGGAAGCCGTGTTGATGATGGAAGCTCCTTTGCACATGTGCGGGAGAGCGGCCTGAATCAGAAAAAAATAGGAAAATACATTGGTTTGAAATGTGTGGTAGAGCTGTTCTTCTGTAATGTCGACAATGCTCGGCTGCACATACTGCACCGCGTGATTGTTGACCAGAATGTCTATTTTCCCGAAGGTTTCCATTGTAGAACGAATGACCGCATCACAGTTTTTCTTCAGCCGAAGGTCGATCTCAATGAGCAGACAGCGCTGGCCCAGCTCTACAATACGATCCCGAGTCCACTCGGCATCCGTCCGTTCATACAGATAAGCAATGACAATATCGGCACCTTCCTTGGCATAAGCAATGGCAGCAGCTCTGCCGATTCCACTGTCCCCACCCGTAATGATGGCTACTTTGCCATCCAGTTTGCAGCTGCCGATGTATGCCGGATCCTCGCTAATAGGTTCAGGTACCATGAGGGTTTCCAGACCTGGCTGACGATCCTGGTGCTGGGGTGGAAATGCCAGTTTTTGCTCTTTGCAGACCGTCTTCTCACCATAAAAAGGGTAGACAGGATTCATTCGCTTGCATCCTCCTCGAGCATTCATTGATAAGCCTAGGCTATGCGTTCGCCCAGAAGAAGGTGCGTTGAGAGAAGAAGTCATTTGTTTTTTGAAGGAGAAATATACCATAATAAGGATGTGAGTAATCAAAATTGTGGAGGTGTCAGGAGCGAGTGAATATACAGGGAATTAATCATCTGTGCTTTTCCGTATCCAATCTGGAACGATCCATTACCTTCTATGAGCAGGCTCTCGGTGCCCGGATTCAAGTGAAGGGCCGCAAGCTGGCGTATTTTGAACTGGCTGGTCTCTGGATCGCTTTGAATCAGGAGGATGTTATTCGCAATTATACGGAACGAACCTATACACATATTGCCTTCACTGTGAAGGAAGAGGAGTTTGATACCTCTGTGCAAGAGCTAAAGGCAGCAGGGGCCGATATTCTTCCTGGCAGAGCACGCGATCCCAGAGATGCAAGGTCTGTTTATTTTACCGATCCCGATGGTCATCTGTTCGAACTGCACACAGGCACCATGAAACAAAGACTGGATTATTATCGTGAAGATAAACCACATATGACTTTTTATACATGATAACGCAATGCAAATGGAGGTAAATGGGAATTAACGTATTTAAAGTCACTGCAATTATCCGTAAAATACGTCTTAGGTTCGCCGAGTATATACGATATGGTCTGCTGCCAAATCATACACAAGGAGAGATGGACGTGAAGAGTAGAGGATTCAAGCTACAAGGAATTGCAAGTGGGCTCTGTGTGGCAACGGTTGTGGTCATTTCATTCTTTACAGGGCAGCTTCATGCTTCAGGAGGAGTCGTGCAGCCTCAGGGAGACTTGAGCCATGTATATAAACATATTCAGGAAGAGGTAACTCCACTCGATTTGAATGATCCTGTCCCAGATTTTAAATCCGTTTAGAAATAATGGAAAACGGGTCTCCAGTTCCGAGAGCCCGTTTCCGAAAGTGGATCTGACTTACAACTGTGAGTTGTTAGGTGAAGATCAGGATCGTATTTATCTGATATATGACTTGTAGTCATCAAATTCCATTTTTTGTTTTTGCTTGCTTAACTGAAGTAACTGGTGGCTGATGTCAGCCTCACGTTCGGCATGAATACGTTTTAGGAGATCGTGGCTCATCCGAAGAAAATAATATCCTTCATCGGAGTTGTCCTTCTCATGGAATACCAAGCCGAGGAGACGATATAATTTTGCCCGTAAGACCCCTTCATCTCGCAGCTCCAGCAACTGTAGAGCTTCTTTGATGACAGTCTCTGCTTGCTGTAGTTCGCGCTCTTCCAAATAAATTTTACTGATTTCCTCCAATATGGAAGCCTTCTTGTGGGGCAGATTACGTTCGTCGTAAATTCCGGCGCATTCACCCAGCAAGGGAAGGGCTTCTTTTTTTTGCCCCATATGAAGCTGTATGACCGCAAGGTTATGGAGCGCCAGGACATAGGACTCACTTCTTGCCAGTTTATATGAATCTACCGATTTTTTGGTCCAATCATAACTTAACTGCATGTGACCGTCTTGTTCAGACATGTAATAGGCTTTTCCCAAACCAAGCGTAATCTCACCATAGAGCTCCGGCTGGCCTGCCATGCGGGCTTCTTTCTCTGCCTTGAGATAGAACTCCAATCCTTGATCAATATTTCCTAGACGCAAATGGGTAGTTCCAAGATAGATCAGCGCGCGTATATGTTCATCATGTAGGTATTTTAGTCGGCTGCTGTAGGTATACGCATGTTCATAAAATTTGCGGGCAGCATGGAACAACTCAGAATGAAAAGCTGCGCGTCCCATTTCCAAATAGTACTGGACAATTCGCTCTCTATCTCCGGTGCGAGTTACGATAAATGCTGCGGCTTCACCATTGTCCAAAGCCTGACGGTATTCTCCTAGTCGATTATAGCTTCGCATGATGAGAAGATAGGCTTCAGTCTGGTCGAGTACATCTTTGGTCAGTGTGAGCACATTATGGGCCATCCGGATGCAGGCACGATCGTTGCGCTCCTTATAATACAACTTTGCCTTATCCAGTACGGCTTCTCCAATATCGGTATCTGTCGCTGTACTTCCTCCCAAAAAATACTCCATGGGTGTATTCAATCGTTTGGCTATGATTTTCAACATTCGCTGAGAGGGGACGGCTCTGCCTTTTTCAATGAGACTGATATAAGAGCGTGTCATATCCTCGCCTGCCAGTTGTTTTTGGGATAGTCCAAGCTGCTCCCGGATTTCCCGGATTTTAGGTCCGAGCATGATCATTTCACCGTCCCTTAAATAAAGATTGAGATATTACTAGCATTGTGATTTGTATGTTGATCATGTGGTGGGCAGAAGCAGGGGGTAAGGAGTGTAAGAGGTCCATTTACCTCCATTTACAGTTTAAATACGATTTGGAAGATTATAGAATGATAGTATCTTAGATGAAAGGAGGAATACCAATGGTCATTAAAGCGACTCCAATTACATTGGAACAATTGAAAAACAAAGAACTGGAAGCGACACAATCGGATGTGAACGTGCTGGATGAAACACGTGAAGTCAGTGCCCGTGCAGCAGCAGCTCGTGCAGCGGCAGCTCGTGCGGCGGCAGCCCGTGCAGCAGCGGCCCGTGCAGCAGCAGCTCGTGCAGCAGCAGCCCGTGCATAATCTCCTATACTTATTGTTACATGATGGTTAGATTCAATAGATGAGAGCTTCTGACGAAGCTCTCTCCCTGTATCCAGAGCGCTCTGAATGAAGGGTATAACGAGGTGTCCGAAACCGATGCATATCAACCAAATCTGGTCTTACATTCCGGAGTTCGCTGTTCCTGTCCGGGAGTTAAATGAACATCTTGGACTCAAAAATGCTCAGACCAAAGTCATGGAGAAAATTCATGGTCTGAAACAGGTCCGGCAAGATAAGGGCGGTGATCTGACTGCACTTCTCGGGCGTGTGCTCGCCCAGGTGGTCAACAGTCCGGCGGTCGTTCCGTCTTCCATTAAGTATATCATTTATTGTCATACAATTCAGGAAAATTTCCCCTTTCCTATGAAGGTGCTTCAAGGCTTGAAACAAGCGTACGGGTTGCAGCATGCGATTGCTTTTTCGCTGACGCAGCAAAATTGTGCTTCGGGTCTAATCGCATTGGATGCCGCCGCCACGTTGTTGCCTTCACTGGAAGAGGATGATCATATTTTAATCTTGACGGGTGAGAAAACATTCAGTCCCATTGTGCAGCTTATTCCCAATACAACGGTTATGGGAGAGGCTGCGGCGGCTGTTCTGATTGGAAATTCCAACAGCGGAAGCCGGATGATCGGACTAAGGAATGTGACCTTGGGGCAATTTTGCAATGTGCTGACAGGGGATCCGGAGACGTTAAAAGAATTCCAGGAGATTTATACACCACAGTTATGTGAAGTCATTGTCCAGGCAGTCAACCAAACCGGGCTCACGATGCAGGATATACGTTATATTGTTCCGCATAATGTGAATCTCTCTTCATGGAAAAAGGTTGCTGCAGCGTTGTCTTTTCCGTTGGAACGTGTATACACCTTCAATGTGCCAGAGATCGGACACTGTTTCTGTTCCGATCCATATATCAATCTGAAAGAAATTTCAGATTTGCAACTTCTACAGAGGGACGACTACTATTTGCTCGTCACCGTTGGTCTTGGAGCTACATTTAGCGTGGCAGTAATGCAGTATGCAGGAATGGGAGGTGGCGTAGTTGACCACGCTGTTATCTGACTTTTCGATCAAGCTGAAGCGTGCACTCACAGGTAGAGAGGATGCGGTATTGGTTTATCTGAACAATTTCGAAGTCGAGGAATACTGGAATGAGCAAGGGGTACTGAAGCTACCTTCTCTAAGTATTGGATCTGCTTCAGACGTAGTGAACCGGATGGAGGAGCTCGGTGTCTTTCTCGCAGGAGAACAGGATGTTGTTCTGCTGAAGAGTTTGCCAGATCCCGGTTTTGTGGCAGATGCCCGAGTGGTTGGATTCGGGCGTTCCCGATTTATTGCAACAGAGTCTAATGAACCGGGGATGAACATTACTGCCAGCATCCTGCATTGCCCGCGTACGTTGGAGAAGCTGCGTGAACTGGCTCATGATCGTAGCATTCAGAAGTATCTGGTTCCGTTCGGGGTCTCAGATCAGGAAGAGGAATTATCCCGTCAGACAGGCATTCCCCTTGCAGTGCCTCCAGCGAATGTATTTCGTAAGGTCAATGACAAGGGTTATGCCCGGCGTCTTAATGCCGAACTAGGCATACGCCAGATTCCCGGCTGTGAATGTTCTTCACTGGAAGAGCTGTCCTCGGGATTTGAACATTTGAAGTCTGTATTGGAACAAGGCGGCAGACTAGTATTGAAAGATTCGATGGGTGTATCCGGGAAAGGCATTACCGTTATTGCTGAGGAGTCCCGCTTCCGCAAATGCATGAGTTTGCTCGAAAAGCAGGCTAGCAAAAATGGGACAAGAACAGTCAATTATGTGTTGGAACAATGGATCAACAAGACCTGTGACTTGAACTACCAGATTTTAATTGACCGAACTGGCGAGATTGAGTTTCTCGGTGTTAAGGAATCCTTGGTTGAACAGGGAGTGCATCAAGGGCATTTAATGCCGCCGCGCCTGGATAATAACCAGATTGCAGTTATTCAGGATGCTGCATTCCGTATTGGAGCAGCACTTCATAGAGACGGATATTATGGCATAGCCGGTATTGATGCCATTCTCGATGAAGACGGAAGTGTGTGGCCGAACCTGGAAATCAATGCAAGGTTTAATATGTCTACCTATCAGATCAATATCCAGAACCGCTGGATTTCGGACGGCATGTTCGGACTGGCTAAGAAATATGCACTCCGGCTGAAAGAGCCGCTGGAGTACGAGGACTTACGGTCCGTGCTTGGACAGCTTTTGTTTGATCCATTAAAAGGCGAAGGTTTGCTGATTAACAACTTTGCTACCGTTAATGCTGCATTCAAAAGCACAGGCAGCCTATTCTCAGGCCGTCTGTATGGCGTAATTATTGCGCATTCGGAGGAACAGTTGCGAGCAACTGATATTGCAGTGGAAGCAGCACTAACAACCATAAACGAGGTGAAATAAATGTCAGGGGAATACCATATTCAGCAAGTTGCCATCTCCGAAATTGCTGAGCGCTTTGGCACACCATTGTATGTATATGATAGCGATGTATTGGAGCAAGTCTATCAGGAACTTCGAGGATTGCTTACGCCAAAAGTAGAGCTGTTTTATTCGCTTAAAGCCAATCCCAATATCTCCATTGTTCATTGGTTGCACGAGCTTGGAGCCCGGGCTGAGGTTTGTTCCATGACCGAGTTACATACGGCGCTTGAAGCGGGTGTGAAGCCTGAGCATATTATTTTTCTAGGACCAGGTAAGAGTGCTGCTGAGATTATCGCATGTGTAAGGCAGGGCATTTACGCCATCGTATGCGAATCATTTCAGGAGCTTGAGCGCATCGAAGCAATTGCAGCGGATGAAGGGCGAATTGTGCCGGTAGCACTGAGAATCAATCCTTCGTTTGCCGTAAAAGGATCCCGTCTGACCATGGGCGGGAAACCGCGCCAGTTTGGTATCGACGAGAACCATGTGATTCAAGGGAAGGAAAAGTTTGAACGTTGCTCACATGTGGATATTATGGGACTGCATGTCTATATGGGAACTCGCATGCTTGAAGTGGAGCCCATTGTGCAAAATACACGCCACATTTTGGAACTGGCCGAACGGATTGAGCAGCATTTGGGCATCAAACTGCGCATGGTCGATGTGGGTGGGGGTTTGGGAGTTCCGTATCATGAAGGGGAAGAGCCGCTGTCCGTGGGTTCATTAACGGAGCAACTGAATCCGTTGTTTGATGAATATAAAGCGAATCATCCTGACACCCGCTTGTTTATGGAGCTGGGTCGTTATCTGGTGGGCAAAAGCGGTATGCTTGTGAGCCGTGCACTGTATGTCAAACAATCGTACGGAGAAACCTTTATCGTTACGGATGGAGGGACGAACTGCCATATGGCAGCAGTCGGTATCGGATCGTTTGTGAAGCGGAACTTTCCGATCGCTTCTCTGACACGTTATGGTGAATCTCCGGTAGCGGAGTACAACATCACGGGACCACTCTGTACCCCAAACGATGTGATTGGTAAACGAGTGAATCTGCCTTATGTTGCTCAAGGAGATCTGATTGGAGTTTTTCATTCTGGTGCTTACGGTCCTACAGCTTCTCCGACCCATTTCCTGAGCCATGGCAGTCCTGCAGAAGTGATGGTCAGCGGGGGAGAGGTGCATCTGATTCGGGAGAGAGATACACCTCAGGATATGCTGGGCAAACAACGTTTAATCCATGTTTCACCGTCAGCAGTAACTAACCTATGAGGAGAGATGATAATCATGACCACTGCATTATTGCTTGAAGAGATTAAGGGAGCCCTTGCCGAAGTGTTGAATATGGAAGCGGACCAGGCTATTAACCTAGATACGTCTTTATTTGACGAGCTTCATCTGGATTCTACTTCCGTTCTGGAGCTGTTGATGACATTGGAAGATCGGATTGATGGTTTGGAAATCGACCCGGATGAATTGGAACCCGATGTTTTTGATACAGTGGGTTCACTGGCTGCATACATTGAGAAGCAGCTTGTAGCTGTCTGATGGCGGCGCCTGTTGCCATCCGGGACATGAAAGTCAGGCTTTTTGCAGACAAGCAGCCTCCGTTTGAACACCCGGAGTTATTGCGATTCCACCAGGATATGCTAGCGAATTCACCTGTAGAGGCTCGCTTCGAACTACTGAAGGAGCGCAATAACAATGCTTACCATGACATGAGCACAGAACTTCTCGAAGAAACCGGGATTGATCAGATCATGAAGGAGGTCGATATTCTCCTACTGGCCTACAATTTCCCAAACATACGTCCCGATATTTCAATTGTAAATTATTTAATGGACCGTTACCAAGCCCGTTTCCTCAGCTTTGCTGTGAATGATCTGGGTTTTGGTGCTCCTTTTGCCGCACTGCATATGCTTCAGCATTATTTGAACAATGGCGGCTATAAAAAAGGCATACTGCTGGTCTTGGACCAAACGGCACTTCCTTATGAAACGGATGAAATCAGTAAAGCTCCAGGTCCAGATACAGCCGCGGTCATGGTTCTGGATCAGTTGTCAGGAACAGGTCTTTCACTTCTGGGCGTAGAGATGAGGTATGCAGAGGAATCAATTGAGAAGACGGCAGCACGGGTGCTGGATGGATTATGCAGCCGGGTTTCCGTTGACCCGAAACAGATCGCTTTATTGGTCCATCCATTACTGGAGCAGCAAGTGAAGGGAGCCTCATGGTTCCATGAAACAGGCCGGAGAGGAAGTTATGACCCTTCGCGCTGGAGTGCTGCCCCGTTCTTTGCTCTCGAAGAACTTCTCCAGGAGAGAGACAGGGATCAATATGTATGTCTGATGCATCTGGAGCAGGCGGATTCATTTGTCTATGCACTCCTCATTCGTACAGGCGAGGCAGAAGAGATGGAGTTGTAATCCGGAGGAGGCAATGAATATGGGATTCGGCATTGTGGATATAGGCGTATATTTGCCCGATCAGATCGAGGAACCTGAAGTCATACTGGAAAAGATGGGGCTGGGTAAGGGGGAACTTCAGTTACTGCGTAAGTATCATCGACTGAAGGGTGTCCCTATTACTGATCCGAATCGATTTCTGGATGAATCGATGATTCAGGCCATCCGTCACCTTGAGGATAGGCACCCCCTGCCTGCGATAGACCTTGTCCTCTATGCCCACTCTGCACATGTGCAGGCACCTGGAGATTATTTGCCTTTACAGCGGGCTCTTCGTCAGTTCGATCTGGAACATGTGCCGTTCTATAGCATCTCACATATGAACTGTGCTTCATCGATAGCCGCTCTTCAATGGCTTGAACGAATATCCCTTACGCAGCCGGAGATTGGCCATGTACTGTTGGTTTGTGCCGATCAGTTCAATTTTTTGCCATCTGAATGGAGATATATCCGCAAATCGACGATATTGGGTGACTCTGCTGTAGCGGTCCTTCTAAGTAGAGATGAGGGGAAGCATGTTGTACAGGCTACTCACATGCTAAGAGATACGCGGTTCCATAACGGATATTATGCCGAGGCAGAAGAGATGGCGTCGTTTAACAAGTTGTATGTGGATCATATCATTCAAGGCATGGAAGAGCTGCTGTCAGCGGAGGGATTGACACTTCGGGACGTGGATCATATCTTCCCTCATAATGTGAATTTCACGACCTGGAAGGAGTTCTCCAAACGTACGGGTATTGGGCAAGAACGGATCTATCTGGACAATATTCCCCGGATCGGGCATACGTTCTCAACTGATGCGTTCATTAATCTGAGTTCAGGGCTGGAGAGTAATTGGGTATGCCATGAGGGACGGTCCGTACTGGTCAGCATTGGGCTGGGCAGCTTTTTTGGATTTGCACTGATTGAGCATGGAAGGGCAGATAACAAGCATGGAGGAGGAGTGTAAATGTCAGTCGTGGATTCACATATGGCAGGTACTGCGCCCGATGGAGTCAATTCAGCGGGATGTGCAGTTCCTCCTATTGCAAAACTGTTGGAAAGTGCAACAATACGATACCAGGGGCATCCGGTATTCCTTTCCCGAGGGACGTATGTATTGGTTACCCGCGAGCTGGTTGAAGAGCTGCCTTTCGTCTGGCATGAAGGAACTGACCGCATGTATGAATGGAATCAGATCCAGGTTAATAGGGTGGACGATCCAATGTTGGAACCATCTCTTCAGCTGTATCACATTCAGGTGCCCATTGGAACAGAACAGGATGAGACCCTGCTTAAGGAGCAGGTATTCGATACGACTGATCTGACGAAGCAGATGCTCCAGTTCCGCGTGGAACTGTGCAGGGCAGGATTGGAGCAAGTACGATTACATTTGTCCAGTCGCACATCAGGGGGTCAGTCCACCCTTCAGCATCAGTTAGTGAAGGGCATGATAGCCGACATTTTGACGGTACTATACATGGCTGAGACTGTGCCTGCAGGAACATTCGCCATGGATCAAGCTCATATTTCACCTGATCGGACAATTACCTGGGTACATCGAGAGCTTGATGAGGCTTTCCGTCTTGTCCAGCGTCTTGGTGGTGGATTTGGTTACCTGAGGCAGGGGATATCAGCCTATGTGTACACCGGTCAACTGGTCAAAAATATAATGCTGGATGCCAAGGAGGACTGCTAATGATAAAACCATCCACAATTGCTGTGTTTGAACACGAAATGAGGAAGTATGCAGCCGAATTGCGCGAAATCGGCCTTGTAATAGATCGTGAGCCTGAGCGGATCACTGAATTCACGAATCTGGAATCCATACGAACCATTAATCGCATGATGATCCCCCCGGAATATGGAGGTGAGCCCATCGTGACTGTAGGCCAAGAGCGATATTATGGACTTTCCTGCCTGGAGAGGGTGATCGCCATTGAGCAGCTTTCGGCAGGTGACGCAGGTGTTTTTCTGGGAAGTCCAGGTCCGTCCATGTCCAGCGTGATTATTTCGGCTCTGGCGGATCCACAGCAGAAGGAACGGTATTATTCTCATTTCCTTAAGGGAACAGCATGGTCTTTCTTTGCTCTGACAGAACCTGAAAAAGGTTCAGATGCCACTGAAATTGGCACACGCATTTCACGTAATGGAGAAGGCAGGCTGGAGCTGAACGGGCAAAAGTTTTATATCGGAAATGGGCACCGTGCCAGCATTGGACTGGTATTTGCCCAGACGAACCGTACGCCGCTAGGTATTCAGATTGCGCTGGTAGACAAGTCAATCAGTGGCTTTACTGCGAAGCCGCTCGATACGATGGGTGTAAGAGGAGTGCAGTTAAGTCACCTGACATTTGATGCTTGTCAGCTGGAGGAGCATGATATAATCGGACGTCATCTAAGTCCGACCAAACGTGGATTGTGGGGGGCTCTTCAAACCTTTCACCGAATGCGGCCGGGCGTAGCAGCACTCGCGTTAGGTGTGGCTCAAGCAGCGTTTGATTACGTCAGAGAGCAGAGATCCTTCTTCAAGGAAAGGGAGAAGCTGGAGCTGGAGCAGATTGAAATGCGATTGCATGCACTTCGCAGCATGATTCGCAGTGCAGCAGCAGAGATTGATGCGGATGTGCAGAAAGGGTATCTGGCTTCCCTTAGCAAAATCCGGGCCGGAGCCCTTGCCGAGGAGGCAACAGAGCTTGCACTGGATCTGATGGGCCCTGGTTCCATGCATGAGCATCCGTTATTGAATAAGTGGTATCGCGATGCAAGGGCCTTTGAGTTCATGGAGGGCACCACCTCCATCCAGAAGATCAACGTCTTCCAGGCCTACGCTAACGGAAAAATGAAGCATGCCTGATGTTCATAGCCTCAACCGCCGGACGTCTGTATTTGTAAATCATATCTGTTGGGTTACTGCTGAAGATCACTTGTATACCTTGGATAAACCGGATGTGGAAGATTACTATTACCTATCTCCACATATATATATGGAGGAACACTATTATGGGAAATCCACTTTACGTACCCGATCCCTGTTATCCGCTGGAAGGCGCGTAACTGCAGGCGATCTTGCGCTAATTGCTATGGAATCCTTATCTGAAAATGCAGAACTGTGGGATGTGTTGATATTGGCGCAGACTTATCCTGATCGATATGCAATGAACCCGCCACTGGCTCGAATCCTGGAATCGACTTCATGGAAGGTGGATTATCCGCTTGCTTTTTCCCATCTGGGAGCACTCGCGGGTTTGGAAGGAATTCAGGCTGCTCAGTGGACATTGATGGGAAATCAAAGGGGAGCACTGGTTCTAACAGAGCAGCGTGTACTGGAGAGTGGAGTTTTACCGAGGCAAGGATGCTCGCAAACTGGTATACCGGGAGAACGATCGGATATGGCTGTAGCTTTGGACTTAAGCAAGGAGACGGGAGCCCTGGAAGTGGACTACATGGGGAAGGTATTCATGAATTCAGCTGAAGGAAGGAGTATCTCCGAAAAGGTCAGCTCTATTCTTGAAGAGCTGATGAAGTCCTGTCAGACAGATCACGTGATTGTCCAGTCCAGTCTGGTATCACGCATTTGTGCAGACGGAGAACAGCATATTCATCCAGTAAAAACTTTCGGAATACCCCATAGAGATTATCAAAGTGGTGATGTATGGATACAGCTTGGAGAGCAGCTCCAGAATGGAAGCATCCGTCCAGGTGAACGTGTTCTGCTTGTCGCTTGGGATGGAGGCTGTTTGCTGACTGCGTCCTGCGCATTTGTTATAAGGCAACCCAACCTCTCGAAGCTCCCGCTTCACTTGGGAGTTGGAACATCATGACCTGAGGAGGTGCTTCATCGTGCAAGGCCTGGATTATACTTCTGGATCCGTGAACAGATTGTTGATTCGCACCGCAATACCAATGCTTCTCGCTTCTTTGGTCAATGTCACAACGCAGCTGGTTAACGTATTCTTCATGGGCCATACAAGCCAGACCGTACTGTACGTGTTATCGCTGTATATCCCCATTTCCTTCGTTATGATTGCCATTGTGGAAGCAACACAGCTGTCTGTTCAGGTTGCTGTATCTCGCAGTCGAGCAGAGGGATCCCCATACTTTACACAGTTGTTTGCTCACATGATGGGCAGTGCAGGGGTGTTGGCCATTGTTATGGGGGGTCTGGTGATGCTGCTATCACCCTTGCTGTCCTGGTTTTATGCGGTTCCGAGTGATGTCCGGCCACTCTTTGCATTCTATGTTGCTGGCATGATGGCTGCGGGTGTGCCTGCTGTACTCGCAGCAGCCAGTGGAGCTGCCTTGAGAGGACTTGGCAGGGCACAAGCCGCCTCGTGGAATGCTGTTGGTACGGCGTTACTTAATATTCTGCTTGTGTATTGGTTTGTCTCCTTAGTTGGTTTTGATCTAAAGGGGATTATCTATGCCAATCTCATTTCTTCCACGTTGTCCCTGCTTATCTCTGTTCTAATTTTATTTGTGCGTAAAGAACTGGTTGCTGTAAGGCTTGCGTTTGTACAGAGGCACCTTATTGCGCTCCGGCAGGTCGGCATTCCGGTATTCATCTCATACTGTCTAATCTTTGTTAGTACATTTTTCTTCAATAAAATTGTTAGCCACTTTGGTGAAGGGGTTGTAGCAGGATTCGGTGTGGGTTACCGCATACAGACCATGGCGATCTTACCTGGCATAGTCATCGGGTCCGCAATTGGAATCCTGATCAATCATAACCTCCAACAGGCACATCGACCGAGAGCATATGAAAGTTACCGCAGGGGCCTTTTGCAGTCTTTTATCATTTATGCCGTAATCTCTGTAGTGATCTGGATCTGGCGTGATCCTCTTACCGCTCTTCTGATCGCGGATCCTGTATCCCGTACTGAAGCTGCGCGGTATCTTGCGATTGTTGCCCTTTCCTATCTCACCATGGGTCCCATGATGACCACTTTGCTTACCATGGAACAGAGTGGAAGGGGGTATCAGGCTCTTTTATTAAACGCGGTGTATTTCCTGCTAATCATTACGGCAGGTTGGGTATTAACGCGAGTATTTAATCAAGTTGTCTATTTTTATAGTGTGATCGCTTTCGTTAACGCAGCCAGTCTATTCTGCCTCTTACCCGTACTTCGGATGTTCAAGCGGGAGTACGCAGAACAGTCTGTACCCGGAGGGTCGGATCTGGAAGGGCAGGAGGTCATAAACGGCCGAAGTTATTCAACACAGTCATAACTAAATTATTTAATAGCAGGGGGCCCTCTTATGAAAGATCTGGAACCTGTATATCTGGTGCGTCGCCTCGGGAATGCATTAATCGCTGCTGATAACTCGTTCAGCCAGTTTTATCAGATCGAGCCAGCTGAAGAACTGGAGCCGCGCCTTGTACCGCAACTGGCAGGTATTGCACCGCCAGTGATCCCCTTTTTTTCACTGGAGCCACTTGCTAGCCACGCTTCTCCTCGTCTCTATATTCTGGGCATCCCTTATGCTGGAGGCACGGGCATGGAGGAATCCAAGGTTGGGGAGTTTGAACAAAGTCTGCGGGCTGAATCCTGGAAAAAGGTATTATACCCGGCCCTGACGGAGTCCCGCTTATCGGGTTTAACTGATATTGGCAATGGTCAGCGATTGCTTGAATTCATAGGCATGCAGGATCTGGGCTCCTGCGTACCCTGTGAACATGAGGGAGATTATTTCTATATGGAAGGACTCCAATCAGCACTGAATTACACTCAATCAGAAAAGGCTTTATTGTGCTGTATCGGTGGCGACCATTCCATCACATATTCAATTCTGAAATCCATGCTCAGTCAAATGAGCGGGAAGATCATTTTGGTTCAGTTTGATGCTCACCATGACTGCGGGGTAGATGCCATTCATCAGGAGCAAGTGAACCATGCCAATTTTGTTAGGCATTTGCTTGATGAGGATAACATTGCTGCGATTGTACAAATTGGCCTGCGTGGCCTGCGCTCTTTGGATCAGATGTACAGCCATCCTAAGTTGATCCAGATTTCGGCGGAGCAGATGACTCCGGAGAGAGTGCGTACAGTTCTGGCTGAGACTCAGCAGACACATCAGGCAGAAGCGGCGTATTTATCGTTTGATCTCGATTGCCTTGATCCAGGAAGTTTTCCTTATGTCGATTTTCCCATTAGTGGAGGACCCACCTGGTTTAATACCCGAGATTGCGTTATTTCTGCATTGGAATCGCCGTTGCCCTTTGTCGGATTTGATATGGTGGAGGGACAAGGAGTGGAACATGAGGTGCAGATTCCTGGTCAATATGAGATAGCTTTGAGGATGCTCACCTATATGATGGATGGAATGTACCGGAATTGGGAACGCCACAGGAATGATACCCATGAAGCCGTTGGCGTGTCAGCGGGAAGTTCAGTTCCGATCTCACAATCTTCGAAGGAGACAAGCCTATGATGGATTTCAAATCATTGTACACTCTGCATCATGAACAGGTCGAAGACGAGCTGCATAAGGAACGGGAGGAGGGAATCCATTTGGGTTCCTTCTATGCCTTGATGAACATTGTTAAGGAATTCAAGCCGTTACAACCAAAGGTGACTGCTGAATCGATCTGGATTGATTATCTTGCCTTCTTGCGTACCATTGACGAACACAAAAAAAGTCCTTACTCCTTTCTGGAATGGGATGAGGTGGAGGGACGTGAACATCTGCGGGCCACCTTACAGGAAGGTGGTGCACTTTTAACCTGGCATTATGGGTTTGTCAGACACAATATGATTACGATTGGACAAGAGATTCGTGCGGGTCACATGTCGGCCAAACTTCCATTTTACCTCATTGCAGAGCGGGAAACGGTAGAACAGGAGAAGAAACTGTCCGGCTGGGATGCCATCCGAAAGTATGCGGGAGCAGAACTGCTTAATGCAGAGGATGAGATGATCGGGATCAGGCTGTATTCCCACCTGCGCAAGGGAGGATCCTTTAGTCTTTTTGTGGATGGACAGACCGGATACAATACGGATAATCATGCGGCAAACATTCCTTTTCTCAGTTCACGGATTCGTACCAGAAGTGGAATTTTCCGCATTCTGGCCAAGACGAAGAAGCCGGTATGCCCTTATTTTATGACGTTAACCGAAGACTTTCGCTCCAAAATTGTATTCCTTCCACCTGTCATTCTGGATGAGGATGTCCCATTGGCTGCTGACCGAATTTACGAACCATTTCGCAAACAGCTGCTGGCACAGCCGGCTTTATGGCGTTTTTGGGACAGGCATCATCAGCAGGTTGTTCAGTGGGGAGATGAGGAAAGGCCTGATACAACTGACACAGCCAGCCAAGTCGATTGGATATCCAGGCCGCTAGAAGGTTTTGGTCAACTTGGCCTGAATACAGCTAGCGGTACAGTCTACAGTCTGGACTCATAGCTGGAATGAAAGGAGGAGCAGGGATGCAGTCTTTTATGACAGAGGAACGTAACAACTTGTCAGCGCACATTTTGTCCACGCACAAATATGCCAATCACTATGTACATATCAGTCTGATCAATCCACAGAACAGCATACCCGCAGCGGCATTTGTTGTAATTGTCCGTCTTTTGATGAATCATTCCCGACGGTTTCCGTCCAGATCTTTGATTCAAAGACAGCTATGGTCGCTGAATGGTGCTGAATTCAGATGTCAATTTGAGTACAAAGGGAACAATCAGATAGCGACTTTGATGCTTCGTGTGCCTGATGTATCTGGTTCCATGCCTGAAACAAACCTAAAGGATGCGCTAGAATTCCTTGCAACTCTACTTTATGAACCAGCTTTTGGAGAAGAAGGAAAGTTCGATGAGAGGAAGGTACAGGAAGCGATTGCATGGGCTCAGCAGCATAGGGATTATGATTCATCCGAATGGGACAAGGTTGTGCAGGGGCGATGTCTGGAATGGCTGGGGTATGAGGATATAAGCCGGCTGCAGCAGCTTGAGCCAACGGAACTGTTTGCTGATGGAGTGGAATGGCTTCAGTGGTACCGGATGTTAATCCGTAACCCCATTCATATTCATGTGATTGGCAATGTGCAACATGATCGGATTGCAAACCACATTTGGGATCAATTTATAAGCCGCGACCCTGATGCGTATACCGTGCGATTCGCCGAACAAAATCAGGCGGGGAATGATGCGCGGCTGCCGAAGGTGCAATCACTGGCTCAAATACAGCAGATGCCGGAGAAGCAGGAGCATCCAGAGGTTCAACAGGAGGCAGGATCCATGATGATGGAATTGATGGATATCCAACAGTGCAAAATCAATGTTGCCTACAGCACAGGCATTCGGTTCGGATCGCCTTTATATCCTGCTTTGTTTGTATTCCACACATTATTTGGTGCCACGCCTGCCTCCCGTCTTCAGATTGAATTGCGAGAACGGCAGCAGAGAGTGTATCAGATCAGCAGCCAACTTGATGATTACCGGGAAACCCTGCATATTACGACGGGGACCAGCAGCGCTCATGTGGCTGAAGTTCTGGAAGGCATCGACTCCGAGTGGAGCAGGATCTGTGATGGGGAGATTTCTGTGAAGGAGCTGTATACAACGGTTCAGAATGTGATGCATTTTGTGCAAGTTGGTTTCGATATGCCACAGCAGATCATTGCCAATCATATAGATTTTATTCTGACCGGAAGTGAAATGACTACGGCCCATTTCTTACAGGGGATTGCTGAAGTTACCCCCGAATCTGTGGTATCCGTTGCCTCTGGACTGAAGAAGCAGGTCACCTGGATTCTTTACCCCGAGAATGAATATTCCGCATAGTCTCAAGGAGGTGAATTTATGAATATTACCGTGCCTCATGCCCCTTTTCGCCGTCGTTTATCCAATGGGCTGTTTGTTAATATCTTTCCACAGCCGGATTATCGGCACACGTTTGTTTCATGGTCTGTGCCTTATGGTTCGATTCATGATATCGACGCAGCGGGTACTGCCCATTTTCTGGAGCACATGATGTTCTATAATCCGGATAAACAGGATCTAAAGGCATTGTTTCACGCTGAAGGTGCTTCAACCTCTGCATTAACACGTTACGATGTAACGACATTTCAGTTGGCATGTACAGGCAATTTGATTAGCAGTTTGGAACTGTTAATGAGTACGCTTGCGACTCCGTACTTTACCCGAGAAGATGTGGAGCGTGAAAGGGCGGCCATTCACCAGGAGCTGGCGATGTACGAAGATCAGCCGACTTGGCTGGCTTTGCAGCAGATGCTGGTGATGATGTATGGCGCAGGGCACCCAATTGGCAAGGATGTTGCGGGTACAACAGAGAGTGTCGACACTGTAACCATAGAAGGATTGACCGCAGCGTATCACACACACTACCAAACTTCCCGTATGGCCGTTTCTGTGGCAGGCCCGGTAAATCCTTTTGAGATCATGGATCTATTGGAGAGATATCCGGCAGATGTACAACAGAAGGCATTCCACGCTCCGTTCAGTCAGCCTGCTCAGAATCAGGAGGGAAATGATAATTATCGGGAAATCCATTACGGATTGCCCGTGCCGCTTGTACGCTTCGGCTTTCGGGCAGGAAGCCCGCCTACTCGGTTGGAGGATCAGGTAGCATTGATGATTGGTTTGGAAGCATTGCTGGGTGAAACATCAACCTTCTTTGCAGATTGTGTGGCCTCAGGTTTACTTGGCAACGGGACCGAATGGGATCACTACTACAGGCAGGATTTTGCCTTTTCCAATGCTTGTGGTTACTCTGTGGCTCCGTACGAGTTGTATCATAGGGTTGCCGAGCAATGCCGCCGTGTTACTGTTGAATCCTTCTCCCTGGATAATCTTGAATATGCCCGTATGAAGTGGATGAGCAGCTATTATGCAGATATGGATTCATTAAAAAAGCGCTGCATGCACATTTCCGAATATGAAGTGATCGGACTGAATTACATGCAATTGGGAGAGTGTGCGATGGCTCTGACGGATGAGGAGGTTCGGGTTCAACTGAAACGTATGGCGAATCCCGAGGATCTTCAAATGTCGGTTGTTCGTTAGATATACAGTTGTGAAGGAGGCGGAGTATCCTGATGCAGAGTGTATGCTTAAGAACGCAGGATTTTACGCTAGAAATGGGTTGCTTCCCATCAGGTGCTAGGTCCACAAGTTTTCGGGCAGATGAAGTACACATCTGGACATGTCCTCTTCCTGATCAGGAGGAGGACTCTTTGTCGACATTGGATATGGACATGTTCCTATTAAGTCCGGATGAAAAGGAACGCGTACATAGAAAAAAGAAGACATCTTTACTTGCAGCCCATAGTTTGGCGATCTCTAGGACTTTTCTGAGATATGTACTGGCACACTACATGAGTGAGAAAGCTTCGAATATTTTGATCGAATATGGTGCAGCAGGCAAGCCATATGTTAAGGGAGGACCTCAGTTCAACCTGTCTCATACTCAGGGAGTATCTGTGCTTGCATTAACTGCACACAACGCTCTTGGCATTGATGTGGAATATGTACGTCCACTGCTACACATGGATGCCATCATCAAGCGATTTTTGACCGAAGATGAGAGACAATATGTACTGGAAAACAGGAGTGAAGAGCATGAAACTAGATGGCGGCTATGGCATGTGCTTACGAGAAAAGAGGCTTGGATTAAGGCTTGTGGTCAGTCGTTGTGCGGACGTTGGCGATCTCTAAACACATGGTGTGCAGAGAAGGATAATCGGGATGTGATGGCGCTTGAGGGACAGCATTATGTGTTGCAGTCACTGGATGTAGGTCAGGGCTACTCCGCCTCCCTTTGCGTGACAGGAAAAAGAAAAATGTCTGTACGTTGGATGAATACAACGGATGGCATAAGAAGTTAACAACAATGATAAAGGACTATGACATGAGTATTGTGTAAACAATGGAATTTACTGTAATATGGACAAATATACCTTAATTCACCACCGTTAAATACTTTTTTTCATTCCCAAGGAGGTTTGTCATGCTTCAGTTTCCCAAACCGGATGTAGAGCAGTATTTCCAGACGTATCGCATTTCGCACTTTGCCGTATCGGCGGACGAGAAACGTTTGTTTTTTGACAGCAATTTGAACGGTGAACCGAATATTTGGGCGATGGATTTGCCGGGTGGCTACCCGTATCCCTTGACGTACTTGAACCAGAGCAGTCAGTTTATCAAGCCTGATCCGCTTGGACGCCATATTCTTACAGGGTTTGATCGGGACGGCGATGAGAACTATCATCTATATGCGCTTAAACCGGAGGGTGGCGTGCCGCTGCCCATTGTGCCTGCAGAGCCGAATGACCGCTGTTATTTCTCGGAGTTGTCCGAGGATGGACAGCGACTGTATTACGTGACGAGTGCGGGTAACCCGAATTATCTCAATTCACGTCGACGCGATCTGGAGACAGGCGAGGATGTGCTGTTGTACAGCGGGGAAGAGGCGACGAGCTATTTGGTTGCGATAAGTCCCGACGAGAAGAGCTTCGTCATTGTGAAAATGTATTCCAATACGTATCAGACAGCGCACCTGCACTTGGAAGGGGAGATGATATCCATTCTGCCCGATTCGGAGAGACAGAGCCAGGTATCCGAAATTCTATTTGCAGATGACCATCGCCTTTTGCTCGTCACCAATGATAAGGAAAAATACTCTTATGTGGCTGAATATAGACTGGATACCCGCGAGTTCCGACCTTTGTGCAAAATTGAAGGGGAGGACGTGGAGATGATTCGCTGGCATAAGGCATCGGAGACATTGTACTTCTGGACGCTTACAGGTACAGAAAACCGAATGTACATCCTGGGCAAAGATGCTGAGCAGCCGCGTCGCCTCGACATGCCTTTGGATACGGTAGAACAGACGCGCGTAACCAAAGCGGGCAATGTGTACATTCTTGGCCGGGGTGCGATTCAGCCGCATAATATCTACCGTTTGCCTGCGGGGAGTGATTCTTGGGAATCACTAACGGCCAACCGGGTGACAGGGCTTGATCCGGTTGATCTGGTCTATCCTGACCTGGTTCGGTACAACTCCTATGATGGGCTGGAGATTGAGGCACTTTTCTTTAAAGCCAAGCCGGAGCAGGCCAACGGTTACACGGTGTTCTGGCCGCATGGTGGACCACAGGCCTCGGAAGCCAAGTTTTTTCGGCCGATGTTCCAGCTGATGCTGGCACAGGGCTATCATATTTTTGCGCCAAACTTCCGTGGAAGCACCGGGTATGGTGCCGAGTTTGTGAAGATGGTAGAGAGGGACTGGGGCGAGGGGCCAAGGCTTGACTGTGTTGCAGGCATAAATTGGCTGTTTGACCAAGGCATCTCCTCACCGGATCGCCTGTTTGTGGTTGGAGGCAGTTATGGCGGGTACATGACGCTGCTGCTTGCTGGTCGCCATCCTGAGCTGTTCCGGGCAGCAGTCGATATCTTTGGGCCAAGCAACCTGTTTACGTTCCTGGAATCCGTCCCTGAGGATTGGAAACCGATGATGGATAACTGGCTCGGTGACCCCGTTCGCGACCGTGAGAGGCTAACGAAGGACTCGCCCATCACTTACCTTGACCAGATGGTAAACCCGATGCTGGTCATTCAAGGAGCGAATGATCCAAGGGTTGTGAAGACAGAATCGGATCAGATCGTGGCGGCGCTTCAGGGCAAGGGCGTAGACGTGGAGTATATCGTATTGGACGATGAGGGTCATGGCTTCTCCAGAAAGACGAATGAGATTCTTGTGTATCGGCGGATGCTGGAGTTTCTGCAGAAGCATCAGGAAGCGCCTGTAACGCAGGCCCAAGCTTAACTTATCGTTTAACAATTTAGATAGCAAGACAGGATAAAAAAACGACCGAAGCAGGGGCAGTCCCTGATTTCGGCCGTTTTTTGGTTTATTCTTATTCGTTGCATACAGATCGGTTGCTCTAATCAATCAATCCAAGCACAGAATCGATATAGTGCTGCGCCCAGACTGCAAAAGGCAGATCTGCCTCCCATGTGACCCGATTGGTTGCTTTGGCTTCTCCCCAGACGAGAATACGCTGATACAGCAGATGAATCCCTAAGCGAACGGCAAATTGTTTGCATCGCTCTTTGTCATCAGCGCAGACAAGTTCCCGGTAAGTGTACAGAAAGCGCTTGGCAAGCTCGGGCTGATTTTTATGTATATACATGGCTGTCATTTTGGTCAAATCTGCCGTACCGTCCCCGAAATAGGAGGTGGTAAAATCAAACAGGCCACTAATGCGCCAGTCGGAAGCATGGTCGCCAACCTTCTGGATGACAAAGTTCTCTACCTTGAAATCGCCCATGACAAATCCCGGAACGGGCATGGCTTCAAACGCAGCCTCTGCAAGCCTAAGCTGTTCGTCCACCCAAGCTATATCTGCATCCGTAATGACAGAGTACTTCTGGGCATCCAGCAGCCAGTGACGGATGGTTCCATACAGCCAGTCAAGATAAGTCCCCGCAAAGGGAACGATTCGTTCGGCTATGGGGTCATACTCGCCTGCATCCGGTACTTTCCATCGATGCAGTTCGATCAGGCTATGGGCGAGCATGGAGGCAATCTCTTCTTGCTCATCCTGTCCGAGTCCAGCCTGGAGCGAAGAATCATACAGGTGTTTTCCCGGTAAACGAGGCATGATCGCATAACTCCAACCCAGCAAGTCCGTGTTTTTTTGCAGCAGGTAGGGAACGGGTACAGGAATGGCGGTGTGCTGAGCTAACTGCTGGGCGAAAAACTGTTCTTCCTGCAGCTGTCCAACATACAACGGGTTGCCTTTCAAAATATACTCCCCTTGAGAGGTACGGATGAGCAGTGTCTGGCCCATCACTCCCTTTTCGGTTTGTTTGTATTCTTCAAGGATTCCCAGGTCGAATTCATGGAGTGCTTCTTGAAGTGAAGAGAATGGAACATCGCCAATTTGGTGGGTAGCAAAATAAATTCGGGTTGTCATAAGGGCCTCCTGCCGGTTTAGTCCTCGTCCTCTTCGTCCAGATCGAATGTTTCCTCATCCACCAGTCCACGAACAAATGCTTCAAAGCACGGTGCCAGGTAAGTGATCTCATAGTCATCTTCCTGGTCCACATGGACAACGCAGGGCTCACCTTGCGGACCGCAGAAACGATAATCCAGCATCACGACATCATGACCGGCAGATGGACAGTCACAGATCACAATGCCCAGATCAGGATATCCCCAGTCCTCAATCATGAAGCGACTTCCCATTTCTCCGGTAAGGGAATAGGACTTGTCATTCCCAATGCCCATCATGCCGGTAATGGCGATATGATTTTCCGCCCAGGATGTAGCTTCTTCTGTAGGGAAAACGGTACGTGCAGGAACTCCACCGTTTTGAAAGTTCATTAATTGAATATAGGAAGCAGGCAGTTTGTAACCCAGTTCCTGCTCAGTAGAGATGATTTGGCTTTCATCAAAAGGAGAAGAAACATAGCTGCTCTGTGCATAGTCACTCTGCTCCCAAAATGTGGAGGGATCATAGGAGCCTGAGGCCGCTCTAAGATGGTTCTGGATCCCGCTTTGTTCCCATTCAGCCAGCTTCTCTAGATGACGCTGCCGGTCCCGCTGCATTTTTACAACTTTGGAACGGGTTGAATTCAGGAATTCGAGTGTCGAATCATCATAGGGCTGAAGCCGGTCAGCCTGTTCAAATGCTTGCAATGCCTGATCATATAAGGCCATATGGTAATAGGCATAACCCAGACGGAATTGCCAGAGAGGATCCCACTTGCCTTGCTCTTCAACGGACTTAAGCTGATGAATGGCTTCACGGTATTGTGCATTATTGTTATATGCTCTCGCAAGATGACCTGTCAGGTCATAATTCCGATCAGGTACAGGAATCTGTTCAATGCGTTTGATAATGAGACCAAACAGATCCTGGTCATTCCAGGTGTTCAATTGATCAAGCAGTTCTCGTTCCATCCTTTAGCCTCATTTCAATAGGAGATTCAAACCTTCTCCATTATATCCCAGAATTTTCATCCATGGGGAGAAGGGTACAAATCGTAACAAAAACACTCCCATAGAGGGAGTGTTTTATGGATATATTGTGTCTTCTGTATGTTATATCTGAACTTACAAATCGTCGAATCCGTTGTCGTCGCCGACTTTACCATAGTTACGGGATTTCGCCTCGAAGAAGTCTGTTTTTGTTGCATTGAGTGCTTCGTCAGAGAAAGGCTTGATCCAAGGCATGCAGTTTACATCCACGCCTTCGTAAGCTTTATCCATGCCCATGAGACGCAGACGTTTGTTGGCGATGTATTTGATGTAGTCTTCCAACTCGTTCAGGTCAATTCCACGAACATTGCTGAGCGTGTAGTGTGCCCAGTTGGTTTCCAGCTCGACAGCACGGTCGATTGTTTTATAGACATAGTCCATGTTCTCAGGCGTGTTCAGTTCAGGGAAATCAACAAGCAGCTGTTTGAACACTTCAGCGAAGAAGTAGCAGTGCTGATTCTCATCACGCTGAATATAAGAGATCATCTGGCTGGTTGCCATCATCTTCTGGTCACGAGCCAGGTTGTAGAAGAAGGCGAATGTACTGTAGAAGAAAATCCCTTCAAGTACTAAGTCGGCTACCATGGCTTGGAAGAATGTTTGTGGAGACGGCTCGTCCCGGAAGCTTTGATAGATGTCGGCGATAAACCGGTTACGGTCGAGCAGAACGGGATCATGTTTCCAATATTCAAAAATCTCTTTTTGCTCCCGATCGGACACGATGGAGGACAGCACGTAAGAATACGATTGGTTGTGAACGACTTCCTGTTGTCCGATAATGGCTGAGATCGCTTCAAGCGAAGAATCGGTGAAGTACCGTTTAACGTCACCTACAAACATCGTTTGCATGGAATCGAGAACAGCCAGCAGGGAAATGTTGATTTTGAATGTACGCTGTTCTTCCGGATCCAGTTGGGCGAATTGGGATGCATCCTTGGACATTGGAATTTCGTCAGCGATCCAGTGGTTGAGCAGCAGTACTTTGTACAGCTTGTACATATGAGGCATACGAATGTCGTTCCAGTTCAGGATCCCGGAGCATTCACCTTCAATAATTCGAGTCGATTGGTTAGGTGCTTCTGTATTGAAAATTTTCTGTACTTGCATAATCCGTTCACTCCTTGAATGAATTTACACTGTATAACTACGATGACAGAACAACCTTCCGATCGCTGTTATCCCCTGGTTTTCTGATTCCTTCTTTCAAAGGGTAAAATCCCGTGATAGCGTATGCTTCCGAAGTAGCTTTCTTTCAGAAAGCTTTTAGGCGAGCGCTTCGCTTCTCCAGCTTTGTTCTGTCCTCTTCGTTATGGTGTAATATTTAGTTCATTTATACATCAAGTTCTATATGTGGCATCTATATCAACATCGCTGGGATGCTGTGATCGTAATTTGGGCAAAAAAGTACCAGGGCAGCGCCATTTTGCAATCAAAACAGGATGCCCTGGTGGTCATCGTGAATCTAATAATCTATCGATCAGCTTGCGCAGGAGTCACATTCTTCAATCGTCAATGCACGGCTGCGAACATAGTAGGTCGATTTCAGACCCGCTCTCCAGGCATGCAGGTGCAGTTCAAGGAACTCCGTTGCTTTGATATCAGGACGGACATACAGGTTGAAGCTTTGTCCCTGATCGACGTGACGTTGACGGGCAGAAGCCATGTTGATGGAAGCATGCTGATCCACCAGGAAGGCCGTTTTATAGTACCAGATGGTTTTGTCGGACAGGTCTGGTGCCGGGTTGGCAATCTTGTACGTTGTTTTCTCTTCATAGGACAACAGCTCATAGAGCGGGTCGATACTGGCAGTAGATCCGGCAATAATGGATGTTGAACCATTCGGTGCAATTGCGAACAACCATGCGTTACGTACACCGTTTTGCTGAACTTCAGCCTGCAGCTCTTTCCATTGTTCGGTCGTTACGAATTCGCCTACGCGCTCACCCGTCGTGTAATCCCGTTGTTCGAAGTACTTACCGCTCTCCCAGTCGGAACCTTTGAATTTCGGATAGTGTCCTTTTTCCTTGGACAGTTCCATGCTGGCTTTGACGAGCAGAAAGTTGATTTTTTCGTACAGGTTATCGTTGTAGGTTACAGCCTCATCAGATTCCCAACGGATGCCCTCAAGAGCAAGCAGGTGGTGAAGTCCGAATGTACCCAAACCTACGGCACGGTATTGGCTGTTGGTATATTGGGCTTGCAGTACTTCAATGTTGTTAATGTCAATGACGTTATCCAGCATGCGAACCTGAATCGGTACCAGACGCTCCAGCACGTTATGAGGCACGGCACGTGCCAAGTGAATGGAGTTCAGGTTGCAGACCACGAAGTCGCCAGGCACTTTGGAAATCACGATGCGTGTTTGACCATCCTTGGTTACAAGCTCTTCTTTTTCTACTACCGTTGCAGACTGGTTCTGCATGATTTCGGTACAGAGGTTGGAAGAGTATACCATGCCATGGGCACTGTTCGGGTTGGAACGGTTAACCGTATCACGATAGAACATATAAGGTGTACCTGTTTCGAGCTGTGATTTCATCACGCGTTTCATAATATCGATGGCTTGTACTGTAATACGGGACAACAGCGGGTGGTTTACCGCTTCTTCATACTTCTCGCGGAATGTGCCTTCGCCGAAGGATTCGTCATAGAAATCTTCCAAGCCGAGTGCGCGGCCGTTTTCGTCTTTCCAGCCCATGACCTTTTTCGTTTCATGCGGGCAGAACAGGCTCCACTCACCGCGGCTGGCTACACGTTCCATGAACAGGTCAGGCAGACATACGCCGTGGAATACGTCATGTGCACGCATCCGCTCGTCACCGTTGTTCAGCTTCAGATCCAGGAACGCCAGAATGTCTTTATGGAAGACGTCCAGGTAAACGGCAATTGCACCTTTGCGTGTTCCCAGCTGATCTACGCTAACTGCTGTATTATTCAATTGGCGAATCCATGGGATTACGCCGGAGCTTGTGTTTTTGTGACCACGGATGTCCGAACCACGGGCTCTGACTTTACCGAGGTAAACACCGATACCGCCGCCCATTTTGCTAAGTCTAGCTACATCCGTATTGGAATCGAAGATGCCTTCAAGGGAGTCATCCACTGTATCGATGAAGCAGCTGGAGAGTTGTCCGGCCACCTTTTTACCTGCATTGGACATGGTCGGCGTGGCAGCCGTCATATACATGTTGCTCATCGCCCAATAAGCTTCCTTAACCAGATGCATGCGGTTCTCTGCAGGCTCCTGGTGCATCAGGTACATGGCGATAACCATGTAGCGCTCTTGAGGCAGCTCCATTACTTTGCCGTCAAAGTCGTGTGCGAGATAGCGTTCTGCCAGTGTGAGCAAGCCAATGTAGTCAAAGAGCAAATCGTTGCGGTAATCAATGCATTCCGCCAATTCGTCAATTTGTTCTTTGGTGTAGCATTCCAATAGTTCTTCACGGTAGATGCCTTTTTTTACAAGGTCTACAAGGAGAGGATGGAATGCACCGTAAGGCTCGTCCGGATAAGATTTGTATCTACGGTTGGTAGCCGCTTTTTTGTAAAGGGACGTAAGCAGCGAGCGTGCCGCCGCGAATTTCCAGTTCGGCTCCTCTTTGGTTACCAGTTCCAGTGCGCTCATCATAAAAGCGTTACTGATCTCGTCTCCGGTTACTTCGTCACGACGAAGTTTGCTGTTAACCCCGCGTACCAAACGTTCCTTGTCCAGCATGTCCAGTCCTTCCAGGATACGGTCGGCATATACCGAGATACGCATATCGTCAAAGGCAAGCTGGCGGTTGTTCGGCTTGATCACAACTTGTGGCATGAATATTCCTCGCTTTCGCATGATTAAGAGATAAATTGGAGAATTCTTATATAAAGAATTGAGTGTCTTCTTACGGTGAGAAAAAAAATAGGTACATCAGGGTGGACTGCGGTGGTGACAGTTTGCGCATGCAAAGACCCCGTAACATAGGAGCAGCTTCAGAACATGATCATATAAAAAGCACTCCCCGCCTGACGGCCTGAAAATGCCCATGAATGCACTGGCTTCCTGACAGTCGCAAATGGTATGTCGACCGTAAGGTGCTATTATGTAAGGTTATGTCCATATCTAGTTGCGACTGTCATAGAGGCAACCGGGTGCAGTCCAAACAGCCCCGTTAACCTCGGCGTCAGTTCTGTTTCGAGAAATCGATTTTCACCTACAGGGACGTGCCTTTAAAGGTGATTCCATCCTGTTTTTCGCGAGATTGCAGAAGATGACTTTCAGAAGTGGGGAAACGCTTTGTCACTACATTTTGTTGCTGTTATCCTACTCTAACCCAACATCTTGTGTTTGTAAACAGGTTCAGCACACTAAAACGTAATTCCGAGTATACCATTTACGGCATGAATCCGCAAAGGAAAAGGACTGGAAGATTTGAAGATTATTCAAAAAAAATTTTTGTCCAAATGGAATGACGTCTTCACGTCAGTTTGAATTGTGATGCCTTCAACTGTTAAAATAAAAATAGTCAAAATTGCGCTAAATATAGCGACAACGGTAATCTACGAAGCAAAAAGGGAGGCGGAGCAGGATGGCAATAGCAGAAGTGACCGTAATTCCAATTGGAACAGGAACGACCAGTCTAAGCAGTTATGTGGCCGACATGCAGGCCGTATTGGAAAACCAGCGTGGCATTACATATCAGCTGACTTCAATGAGCACTATTATCGAAGGACCGCTGAACGAGGTCTTCACAGCCATAGCGGCTCTGCATGAAGCTCCGTTTCTATCGGGGGCCCAACGGGTCTCTACATCCGTCAAGATTGACGATCGGCGGGATAAACCGGATGCCTCCAGCATACAGAAGCTGCAATCTGTTCAGGACAAGCTGGCATCCCGTGAGGTACGTCCGAATTAGGGGTTAGAATGGGAATAGGCGAATTCCCTATTCTTCAGACAGGGAATATCCTTCTCTGCAGTAACCAGGTATTTCTCACAGAGTAACAGTACAGGAAAGAGCCTCACAGGAGACATACCCGGCGAGGCTCTTTATTAAAATATGATTACTTGATCAAACCAGCTTTTTTCAGATCTCCGCGATTCAATACCAGAGAACCCTGCAATTTTTTGTAACGAATTGTTTTACCCGATGGATCTGCTACCACCTTTTCTTCGTTTTCCTTAAGACCATTCGCATTAACACTCAGAATGGTTTTAAGATTTTTTGATACATTATAAACATCCGCTGAGTCTCCCTTGAGTGCAACGTCATATCCATTGGAGGCAGATAAATCAATTAGAGTAATCCAGTCTGCTTGAGTTTGACTCTTTGCAGAGAATTCGATAGAGCGGGTCGCACTTGCGTAATTTACTTCATAACCGAGAATTTTGGCAGCTTCACGAAGTTGTAGGTATGTATTGCCCTTATAAAGTAATTGATCGGATGTTACTGATTTGGACTGACCGTTAACAATAACTTTGAAGTTCGCCAACGTTGCTTGCACCTTTTGGGAGGTTGCAGCCACAGCCATGGAAGAAGAACCAACTAACATTCCTATAGATAAAGCAAGAATAACTTTTTTCATTTTCACCTTTATCATCAGCTCCTATGTAAATGTGTTATACCTGAGAATAATACCCTAATCAGGGATGATTGACACGGGTGAAATATATTATTTTTTTACTTCTTACGAATCATTATGAATGCGATTTATCGCGGGGAGTTGTACTTGGAAATAAACATAAATATATAGTTGGAGTGTAAAATTGGTTCTTACGATTTGTGTTAATAAAGTTATGATTATGACGAGGGGACTATGTGATTTCGTGTTTGTGATAACTAAATGAGGCAGGGAATGAAAAGAACTCAACCTTTTAGGTTGAGTTCTTATTTGTGCAAATGGAATTATTCAGCGATTACCAGTGAAGCTCCAATCAACGTGGAATTGGTAAAACCGCCTCCGACATTTTGGAATGAGTAGTTGGCAATAGGTGCACCGATTACGGTAGCGTAATCTCCATCAAGTAAATCTCCAGTTGTTGCTGGGTATAGTGCTGTAACATAGTTACCGTTATCATCCATAACAAGAACAATGGAAAAAGTTGATCCGAGAGAGTTATCCTCTTCAACCTGAATAACTTGTCCGCTGACACTGACGAAATCCTCATAATAGTTAGCCACGTTTTTATTAAGATGTCTGGTTGTAACTTTGGAGTCAACAAGACCTTTTGCCTTTTTGCGAAGATCCGCTGTACTTGCAGGGAACAAGTCGCTATTGCTGGCAATAAAATCGTAAGAAGCCTGATCTAATACAGCTGTGTTATCTGTGATAAAAGGTGTTAAATCATTGAAAAAATTTGCAGCTGTGCTTTCCGCAACCGTGCTTCCAGCAGTCTGTTCCAAAGGAGCTGAGATACTTAGGGAATTAATGATTTCGTTAACGGTATCCTGATTATAGGAATCTTTGGAATAGGTTATCGTCATGGTGTAGAGTTCACTATTAGTCGGGATCATGTACTGGACGAGAACTATATCGGTGCCGGAAGTGTGTGTATAGTTTCCTTCCAAAACACCTGCGTTATATTCCTTGTAGGGCTTATTGGTATAACTAACCTTCTTATAATTGGAAATGCCAATAGATTCACCATTTTGTGTGTAATAGTCTACAACATTATTGGCAAACTCTTCAGGATTAATTGAACCCGATGGGCTGGATTCGATGGTGAAATTAATGTTATCTGCAAATTGTGATGATGTTGACTGGTCTGAAAATGCTGCTTTGACTGCTGCATTCATTTGACTTGTATCTATGCTTTTCCAGTGATCTGGATAAGAAAATGAGACGCCTTCCCCACTGTATGTAGTGTATTTGGTAGTCTTAGCCTCGGCAGAGACAGTTTCTGTTGCACTTGTTGTTTCTGTTGTTGGTGTGTCTGCTGTTTTGGTTGTTTCTGAATTACCACAAGCACTAAGCAATGCAGTTAATGCCAGAATCGTAATAAGTTTCTTCATGATCTCTAATATCCCCTAATGTGCTTCTCATCGGATGAGATTTTTTCTTAAGTCATCGTGTGTTTACGGTGCTCCAGAGTTGAGTTCTCGTAGTTACTCATAATAAAGTTGAAAAATTGCAGGGTTTCGTTTTTAAGCTGATCAGGTGCACTAAGAAAACTCTTTAAGAAGGTCCCATGTACAGGATGATCCAGATATGAAATGAATTCTTGATTCAGATTCCTTATTGGAGATGCTAATGATGACTCGGGAGTTAGACCGATAAGATAATCTGCACTGGTGTCCAAAGTCTTTACTAAACAACATAAAGCTTCAGGATCAGGTTTTCTGTGATTGGTTTCATATCGGGACAATTGGACTATGGTGAGATCCGTTTTTTCTGACAATTCCTTCTGTGAATACCCCTTCATTTCTCTTAAATATTTAATGCGCTCACCCAAAGTAGGCATAAAGACTCCTTTCCACATGAATAGTAAAATAATAACATTACTAAATAAAAGAGAATATAAAATTACCAAAAAGGTAATTTTGGAACAATTAATCAACAGATTAATCTATAAATAATACCATTATGGCAATATTTGTGCATCCATTTTTAATGGAGTTATGCAGTTAGCGCCACTATATAAACAATTAAGCTCAAACATGCGCATCTATCCAAAGAACTAGTGGTTGTTGAAATATGCAATATAGAGAACAGGAATCCTTATCTAAGTAGTTGTTAAATAAATTAGGATGCTTATACGGTCGTGGACACCAGCCCATTTTTGTCTAGAGCCCGGTCTGGAAAAGGACTTCTGCATATAGTGAACTGTACCTCAAATCAAAGGAGGGTTTTACATGAGTGGAGTTGTAGGTGGATACGGCGGAGCATGGACATCGACTGGTGCCATTTTGGTTCTCTTCATCCTGTTGGTCATCATCACTAAATCTTTCTGGGTATAATAGCGTTTATTAGCCCCACACACGAATTCTCTGGTAAAGGAGGGTTCTCCATGAGCGAAGTCGGAGGCGTAGGATACGGCGGCTGGACATCGACTGGAGCCATCTTGGTTCTGTTCATTCTCCTCGTCATCATCACTAAATCTTTCTGGGTGTAATATAGCGAACTCTGCCGGTTAACCGGCAGGGTTTTTTTGGCTGTGGACAAGCTGGGCGGGTGGCTTGGATAGAAGAAGCATACATAAATTTAGATTGAAAAAACACAGGTATATCTCCACGCCAATCCAAGGCGAAAAGTGCCCATTTTATCCAAATGAGGGCCATAGCCCGGTCCAGCCGTAGGCAAAATACATAGCTTAGGGGTGTAGGCAAATGCTAAGGAGGAATGAACAATGAGCGAAGTTAAACCGAATTCACCGAACGGACAGGGACACGTATACGGACATATGGGAGGTCATGAACAAATGCATAGTTACCCATACACAGGTCACGAAATGTACGGTTACGGATGTGGAACAATGCCGCTTGGATACGGATATGGATACGGGTACGGACACCACGCGAACCAAGCTCCAGTCGTGCACGGTTATGGTTACAGCAAAGGCTGTGGAACTTCTTATGGTCACGGTGGGGGAAGCTGGGGATCCATGGGTACCATTCTGGTGCTTTTCATCCTGCTCGTGATTATCTCCAAAACCATGTTCATCTAATTGAAAACTTTTCGACAAAGCTCGGATAATTAAATTTAAAAATATGTAATCAGACATGGAAAAGCACCCGGAACCCAATTCCGGGTGCTTGGTTTGTGTATGTTTTCAATCTTCTCAAGAATAAGTGACTTCCAAAACAACAAAAGCCCTACCTCTCTTTTGTCCTTGCGGCTCCGATGACCGCGCCAGTGTGAATGGGAAAATCTTGTGAAACTCTGTTATACCGGGTTATTGTGATTCAGGTTCTTCAATCTCCATAGGTTGGTTGTACATATTCGCTGCGGTCGCAGCATGAAGAAAATATTCCGGGGTTAAAAGAAGATAGAAAATCAGTTGAGGTTTAATACCAACTTTAAGAGTATACCACAGTCTGTAATTTTTTGCAAGATAAAGGAAGGGTGAAGTGTGTTGCGAGGAAAATTCATGAAAGGTTTTCAGATTTTTTCTTCCATAAGGTAATCCTCTTCAAATGTTTTTTCGTAGGTTATAATGTTGAGGGAGATCAAGAAAGGGGCCCTCGCATGACTGAATCAATGGAGGACAGCAGGTTAATGCAACAGATCGCAGAGAGGGATACATCTGCACTGGAGCTTTTATATGACCGCTATGAGCGGGCAGTGTATTCGTTTGCCTACCGGATCGTAGGTGATCCAATGACGGCAGAAGAAACGGTACAGGAACTGTTCCTGCGAGTCTGGAATAACGCAGAACGATACGAGGCCTCCCAGGGGAAGCTAACCACATGGATGTTTGCCATAACGCGAAACATTGCAGTGGATATGCTGAGGCGCAAATCGAAAGGTGCCGCGACAATGGCGGTAGAGAACGAATCGCTGGCAGCGTATGCCGACGAACAAACCAATACGGAACAAGAAGTGGAGCGTAAGTGGGAAGGAACCCGAATCAGGGAAGCCTTATCTCAATTGAATAGCGATCAGCAGCAGGTTATTGAATCCATATATTACGGGGGATTAACGCAGCAGGAAGTATCCAGCCGATACGGGATACCGCTGGGTACGGTCAAGAGCCGGGTCAGGCTAGCAATGAAGCAGCTTCAGAAGCTGCTAGCCGATGCTGAATTGCAGCCGGACGCGGGAAGGGAGGGCAAACATCCATGATAGAGCGACATGAAGAGTGGTCTGATCTGGCACCGATGTATGTGCTGGGCGGACTGGAAGCCGAGGAAGTGGAAGCATTTGAGGCACATATGGCTACATGCGAAGCATGCCGCCAGGAAGTGAAGGAATTGCAGGAAGTCACCGGCTCCCTGCCACTCGCGGCGGAACCAGTTGCGCCGCCGCCGGGAATGCGGGCACGTGTGCTGGGCAACGTGCTCGGCAGCGCGCAGGAGAGCGCCGAGGCGAAGCCGGCGGCTGCTCCTGCGAAGCCTGAAGCACCCGAGGTGCTTCAGGCAACCCCGGCGCCGCAGCACGCAGATGCGGCGCAGCCCGGGCAGGGCATGCCGCCGAACACGGCGGTGCCTGCAGCCCGGGCAGAAGAGGCTGCACAGGCACCGCCATGGCAGCCGCAAGGGCGCGCGCGTGCACGCAGCAGCCGCGCCTGGCGTGTGGCCAGCGCAGGCCTTGCTGCGGCGGCGCTGGTGCTCGGCATCTACGCTGCGCAGCTGCAGAGCCGAATCGATGCACTCACGCAGCAAGCGGCCGGCTCATCAGCTGCACAGGAGCAGCTCGCACAGGCACAGGCGCAGAATGAAGAGCTGCAGCAGCAGCTTGCGGCTGTGCAGGAGCCATCGCGCTCCGTGCGCATGGGCGAAGCCGTGAAGCTTAGCCCTGCAGCACAGGACATCGTGGCGAATGGACTGGCGACCATCGTCATTGACGATAAGGGTACACATCTGGTTGTGCAGGCAGAGAATCTGCCTGATCTGGAAGGAAACGAAGCATTCCAGGTATGGCTGATCAAGGGGGATACACCTCAGAATGCCGGAACGTTCCTTAGCCATGATGGCACGGGTGCGGTGTACTACACATTGGATTCAGTCAATGACTATGACACAGTTGCCATTACTCTGGAACCGGATGCGATGGGTGACGAGCCTCGGGGGACGATGATTCTGGCTGCCAAGATTGAAGGATAAATAGAATAAGTGATGATACGAGGCTGTTTCCTGAGGGAAACAGTCTTTTTTTAGCTTGGAGCATGACTACAAATGGAGATATGCACATAGTGTAATATGCCAGAGATGAATGATTGTGAAGATCATTAATTTTTTGACGCGGCTTGACCGATAAAAAATAAAGGCAATACCCTGAATCTCCCCCTTACATTAATCGGGAGAACTGGTTGCACATAGAGAGTGAGGGGTTTGGGTGGAGATATACCGTTCATTTATCTTTCGTCTGGTGCGCAATTATCTGGTAGGCTCACTCGCAGCCGTATTTGTTGTTGGTACTGTGGTGATGGTCTCTACCTTGCAAATACCAACTACTGAGCTTGTATATTTGATCATGATTGTGTTTATTTCCCTTCTGTTTATGTTCGTTGCAGAAGGTATAGCTTTACGAATTCAGCTTAGACCAATCAGGCAGTTTTTTGCTCAGGAGCGTTACGAGCGGGCAGAATTGAGCCGAATGTATGAGGTGATACACCGTTTTCCGGGGCGGACCATCTACAGGGTCATGGGGCCCCATTTGCTGGGATTTTCATTGCCAGCTGCAGGGTTAACTCTATGGATGCTTACAGTGGGTTGGTTGGACTTTCCGACAAACTATGTTGCCGTGGCAGCGGCTTGTGCCATTTTGATTGCCATCATGCATGCGTTAATTGAATATTTCCTGACAGTTCGGGCGATTAGACCGCTTCTGATGGAGGCCCGCCGCCGAGGTAAACAGCAATATGGCACCGAGCCGTCATTGGGAGGACGTGTACTCGTATCCATTCAGCGGAAATTTCAGCTAAGCACGGCCCTCATTGGATTATTTCCGCTATTTCTGTTTTTCCTGGCTACATTTATCAGGCTTCAGTATATGGATCAGGAGTTTGCGAAAGAGTATATCCTATGGGGGATTATCGTTGTTGTGCTGGGGGCTGGCTTTGCCTTGGTAGGCAGCTGGCTGCTGATCCGGGATGTCCGTGATCCAGTCGCAGAATTAACAAAAGAGATGAACCGAATTCAGGAAGGGGATCTGGGCAGAAGAGCGCCTGACCTGTATGCAGATGAGTTTTCGGCTCTTATTTCCGGGTTTAATATGATGATTAATCGGTTGGAGATGAGGCAGGAACGTAATCGGCAGCTGCTGCAGAGCTATTTTTCCACGCTGGCTGCTGCACTGGATGCGAGGGATAAGTATACGGCCGGACATTCCATGCGGGTGGCCGAGTATTCACTCATGATCGGCAAACTGAGTGGTATGAGTGAGGAGCAAGCAGATTTGCTGTACAAATCCGCGCTTCTTCATGATATTGGTAAAATCGGAGTGCCAGATGAGGTTTTGCTCAAGGACGGGAAACTGAGTGAGGAAGAATTCGCAATCATTCAGACCCACCCGGTACTGGGCGAGAGCATTTTATTACAGATCGAACCGATGGATGCAATGGCTGATTTTTTGCCGGGCGTGCGGTCTCATCATGAACGTTACGATGGAAAAGGGTATCCGGATGGCAAAGCGGGCCTAGAGATTCCGCTCTTCGGGCGGATTATTGCCGTTGCGGATGCCTTTGATGCCATGACCTCGGATCGTCCATATCGAAACGGCATGAGTCATGAGAAAGCGCTATCTATCCTGGAAGAAGGAAAAGGGACCCAATGGGACCCTTATTTTGCAGGCTTGTTTATAGAAGAGTGGAGAAGGAAAGAGCATCTCCACGGTTCGTCGGAGCGAGGGGTCAGTTGATCCCCTCGGTCCACTTTGACCCTTTCCGGCGCCGCCGGTGTAAGGACAGTCCGGTGATAATGGTGAAGATGCACTCACCAAGGACAATTGCACCCAGAGCATCATAGATCACATGCTGCTTAATCAGCAGGGTGGACAGCACAATCAGCGTTGCGCCAGCGGCTACGAGCCATTTGACATAACGGCGAATGCTCTGTACCGAGAGAACCGCTCGCATCACGAGATAGGAATGAAGTGCATGAATGCTTGGGAAGCAATTATAAGGGCGATCCTGACTATAGAGCCATCCCAGGACGGATGCGCCTAGACCTGTACCTGTAATTTCTGGTCTAGGAACACTGGTCTGAAAGTTGAAATAAATCAGATAACAGATCCAGACACAGATGTTCATGGACAGCAGTACACGATAATAGGTAAGTCTGTCTTTGGCACAGAGGTATGCCAATACACCGAACACAAATGGGTACCAGCCCAGATAAGGAAGGGACATTCCGGGTACGAAAGGAATGAGCCGATCGATCGGGGAGTTGAGCACGGCGAATCCGCGCTCAGGGCTGTTAAGAACATCATATAACAGTCCCATGACAGCCAGAGAAAGCATCAAGCTTAATGACAGCCAGTAGGATTTGCTTTTTAACGTTTGCACTACAACGTTTCTCCTTTCAATCCAAATCCGTCAAGGAAGTGGATCACAGCGATAAATTAAACAACACTATATTCTACTATGTTTCGAGCACAAATTGAATCCGGATTTGTGTATTTTTGTGTATTTTTTTGATGTGCCAAGAATGTCGAAGGCTGTATGGGCATGATATGATAGAAGTACATACGGACAATGGTGTGTCTACGAACAAAACGGGACAACAGGAGTGAGTGAATGCAATTTTCTAAGATGTTCGTATTAAATATGGGGATGCTCATCACCATAGCCTATCTGGCTAGTGTGTTCTATAAATACATTGTGATACGTGCTTCCTCCAGATTTAAACAATGGAGCTCCGTGCTTGTTCTTATTTTTGCGGGTTGGATCAGTACGGTATTTGGCTTTCAGCTAACGGATGAAGTGATTTTTGATCTCCGGTTTGTCCCATTAATCATTGCTGTTCTGACCTTCAGGCAGTCATACAGTTTGATTATTATTGGTGCCGGGATTGGCTTGTCCCGATTAACCTTTGGCATCAATGAGGCTACGCTGGCGGCTCTGGGCAACATGGCGATCCTTGGAGTGTTATGTGCAGGGTTAAATATATGGATGAGACGCAGTGACTACAGACTCATTATCAAGGGCGTGCTGGTTATCGTGATCGTCAATGTCGTCAACAGCATCAACATTGCGCTGCTTGGCGTCGTTCCTCCAACGTATTTTTTCTCCCATATTATGCCCTACACGCTTCCTACCGGTATTTTACTTAGTCTTATTTTTGCTTTTATCCTGCGGGACTTCCAGAATGAACAGAATCGGATTCTGCTTATCCAAAGTACCAACCGCTTATTGTCTGAGCAGAAGGAAGAGCTGCAGAGGGCCAAAATTGTACTGGAAGAGCGAGCCAAGCAGTTGATGCTGGCTTCGCAGTACAAGTCCGAATTTCTCGCCAACATGTCGCATGAGCTGCGAACACCGCTCAACAGTGTGATTAACTTTGCCCAGATGATTAGTGAAAACAGCGATACGATGGACCAGGAGGATATTGCTCGGTTTGCGGCGATGATAGACCATTCCGGCCAAGAGCTGCTTACGTTGATTAACGATATTCTGGATTTGTCAAAAGTCGAGGCTGGGCGGCTTGATATCGTTTATGAGGATTTTAGTGTGTCGCAGCTCGTTGAAGATGTAATGAGTCACTTCCAGTTGGTGGCTGAGAAAAAAGGAATTCAGCTGCTGATGGAGAAATCGCCTGACGCACCGGAGACCATGTGGTCTGACCCACAGCGTGTGCAGCAAATTTTGCGTAATCTGATGTCCAATGCCATCAAGTTTACGCATAAGGGAGCCGTACAATTGACGGTAAGCACCGAACAAGTGGACGAGCCTGAACGTTCGGGGAAATGGCTGGTTTTCTCGGTCAAAGACACGGGAATCGGCATTCCTGCAGATAAGCATCACTCCATTTTCGAAGCTTTCCAACAAGCCGATGGATCGATCAGCCGCAAATTTGGCGGCACAGGACTTGGCCTGTCCATCAGCCGGGATTTGGCGCGTTTGCTGGACGGATCGATTCGGCTTGAAAGTGTTGAAGGCGAGGGAAGCACCTTCCGGCTTTACCTTCCCTTAAACCATGAAAAAATGAGTTGACAACCCTCTTGCTGTGAGTAGAATTTGTGGTGATAACTAGCATCGACCGGTAGTCACAGCCCGGTCTAAGGAGTGTATCCCCATACAGAAGATGGTCAAGGTTAACCCTCCCTCGTTTGCAGGCAAACGTCGCAAGGGTTCGACACAACGTATCAACTTATCGATCGCAACATGGGAGGGTGTACCGGCAATTATATTGCAAACATTGCTGGGTGGACCATTCTTAACGGGATTTCTGCTGTACCTTGGGGCCGGGTCAAGACACATCGGTTTTGTACTCGCCATAACCACGTTTGTGAATATCGCCCAGATTGGAGCAGCCTTCTGGATGCAGCGTATCCGCAGCCGGAAACGCATGCTGCTGTTATTCGTTGGAGTACATCGCATCTTGTGGAGCGCCACTGGATTAATTCCCTTTCTCTTCCCGAAAGAGTGGTGGGTAGGCGTTTATATTGGAATGTACACGGTTGCGTTCATATCCAATACCATCGGGGGCATGATCTGGACCTCTCTCATTGGGGACATCGTACATGCCAAAGTGAGGGGACGTTATTTCGGCATTCGGAATACAATCCTGAATGCACTTGGAAGCGTATGCTTGTTTGTGGGAGGTATCGTTTTGGACCGTTTTCCGGGCGAGATGGGCTTCCTGATTCTGTTTATTCCGGTATGGATCTGTGCGATAGCGAATATCGTGATCTATTTCTTTTATCCGGATGTCCCCTTTGAACGTTCGACCGAGACGGTTTTCTGGCGGATGCTGAAGAAGCCGTTTCAGGATCGGTCTTTTCTGAAGGCTGCCCTATTTCTGGCGGTTTGGTTGTGGATTCAGACTCTGATCGTTCCGCTGTATTCATATGTAATGCTTGACTTGCTTAACATTAATTATCAGATGGTCTCTCTCATTACGGTGGTACAGACCATCGTCATGATGGCCGGATTCTATATTTGGGGTAATCTGAACGCACGATTCAGCAACAAAACCTTATTATTTTGGACATTGCCAATCATCGCACTCTCTTGTCTGTCCTGGGGTTTGATGTCGTTTATGCCTGTTTTGATCGCGCTCTTTTTGTCTCATATCTTTCTTGGTGTCGGTGTCGGAGGATTTAACCAGCTGGCCTTCAACTTTACGATCGGAGATACACCCAAAAGTGAGAGACCGATGTTCGTCGCCGTTTACTCAGCCTTAACGGGGGTAACGTCGTTCCTCGGACCACTGATTGGCGGTTGGTTGTATGAGAAAATGGAAGAGTGGCCGGAGACGCTAACCTGGATGGCTACCTATGGGTTTCAGGTAGGTATTGGTGTTACCATGCTGATTCTTGCTTTTACGCTGGGACGCCGGGTACTTCTGAGATCGTAATCACAGATGAAATGGAGGGATGAGTATGGAAATTAGCGGGCGAAAGGCCCTTGTAATCGGGGCCACGGGTCTGGTGGGCAGCCTGCTCGTCCATCGTTTGCTTCGGCAACCGGAATATGGATTAGTTCGTATTTTGGTCAGGAAGCGACTGGACCTTGAGCATCCCAAGCTTGAACAGTATGTGGTGGATTGGGATCAACTGGGAGACGCCAAGAATTTGTTTTACCCCATGGATGACTTATACTGCTGTCTGGGCACGACGATCAAAAAAGCAGGCAGTCAGGAAAATTTCCGCAAGGTCGATCTTCACTATCCGATAGAGGCAGCCAAACTTGCGAATGAGCAAGGGGTGTCCCAGATGCTGGTGATTTCTTCCATGGGAGCGAATGCGGGCTCGGGAGTGTTTTACAGTCGAACCAAAGGGGAGATGGAGGAAGCTCTATCCTCGGTTGGTTTCCGCTCTTTGCATATCTTTAGACCCTCTCTGATTTTGGGTGACCGCGGAGAAAAGCGTGTTGGAGAACAGCTTGCTGCCCGCCTGATGACGTTCATGGATCGCTGGATGAAGGGGAAAGCTGCCAAGTATCGTGCAATACATGCTTCAACCATCGCCAGGGCTATGATTAATATTGCGCTTGTCAGGGCCAAAGGCAACCATGTCTACTCCAATGAAGTGATTCATGCACTTGGAACAGAGAATTCCTGAGATGTTTCTTGGCAGGAGAGGATCATGGTATAATAAGCTTCAAAACTTGAGAACATGAAGGAGAACCAGCCCATGAAAAAACCAATTTCTACAGATCAGGCTCCAGGTGCTATCGGTCCATACAGCCAGGCTGTTGCTGCAGGTGATTTCGTCTATACATCCGGTCAGCTTGGCCTGAATCCCCAAACGGGAGAGTTCGGCGCAAATGTTCAGGAACAGACCCGCTTGTCCTTAAGTAACGTAAAAGCAATATTGGAAGCAGCAGGCACAAGCATGGATAAAGTCGTAAAAACGACTGTATTCCTGAAAGACATGAACGATTTTGTTCCTGTGAATGAGGTATACAGCACATTTTTCGAACAGCCTTACCCGGCACGCAGTGCGGTTGAAGTAGCTCGTTTGCCGAAGGATGCGCTTGTGGAGATCGAAGTTATCGCCCTGAAATAGAACGGGAGCACCCTTTTCTGAGTGTTACAATACATAAAAAGCCGATTCCGAATGAGTTGACCGGAATCGGCTTTTTTCAACGACGTTTACAAAGGACTCTTTCCACTTAATCACGGTCCTGATTACGGGCGAAGAAGAGATATACGGCATAGATCGCAAGCACGATTGCAAGGATAATCGCCGTATAATAAACGGAGGAAACGTCTTTCTGCTTAAGTGCGATGGCAATGTATGCCCATGTAAATACAAGCGGGTAGATGCTGTCCCGATAAGGGAAGCTCACTAATACAGCCAGCACAAGACCTACAATGAGCATGATGATCGTCCAGGTAGGTTCGCTGATACCGAAACCATCCCAGCCAATTTTGTATAATAGAACAGCTGCATTAATAATGGTCGCGACACTAACCCATCCGAGGTAGATGCTGAATGGCAGTTTAACCAGCCAAATCTCCGCTGTTGTTGGGAGGGTGATGGCACGCGTTTTGAGATACAGCATGATCAGGCACAGCAGAAGCAATACAATAATAAGCAGGGCGAGGCCTGTCTGAAGATTTTGAAAAGCGAAGATCCATGCTACGTTAAAGACGCAGCTTGCCAGAAACCAGTAACCGAGTCGGGTGATGGAATCCCTTTTCCACGATGACGGAAGAAACTGATAGATCACGAAGCCTGCAAGCAGCAGATAGATCAATCCCCAGATGGAGAAGGCGTACCCTGAAGGTGTAAGCAGCACGGGATACATATCGGATACTTCCTTGTTGGTTCTCCCGCCGATGGGTAGAGAATTCGACAGGTAATTCACAACGATAACTGCGATAAATCCAATCGCGTTTAACCATTTGTACGGATTGTTACGAGACATTGTACATCCTCCTTGGTTTACAAAAGAATAAATGAACCACGGGTCAGTCTACAATGAATATACCCAATTCTTCCACATTCTAATAAGGAGCCGCAAAAAATTCACAGGATGCATGATGGATGACCCGTATTTGCTGCCCCCAGATCCATGCTCTGTCCAATGTACGCGTAATGAAAGAAGAATATGCCCCAAATAAGGAGGATGAAGTGTGCTTACAAGAGAGACCATGGAGAAGCAGCAAACCTGGTTCTATATCGTTGCACTGCTTATTGGTGCAGCCATTGGCCTGGGAAACGCTGAATGGGGATCGGCTTTGCGTGACACTGTTTCACCCGTGCTGGCCATTTTGCTATACAGTATGTTTACACAGATTCCTTTTTTGCAGTTGAAACAATCGTTATCCAATCTCAGGTTTATCAGTGCTGTTTTAGCCGCCAATTTTGTCGTTGTACCTGTGATCGTATCGCTGCTAACGTGGATATTCCCGCAATCGCCTGCGGTTCTCATCGGCGTTTACCTGGTGCTGCTAACCCCATGCATCGATTATGTCATTGTTTTTACCCAGCTAGGACGCGGGAATGAAAAGCTTATGCTGGCTGTAACGCCAATCTTGTTCGTGGTGCAAATGGTATTGCTGCCTTTGTATTTGTGGATACTGACCGGGGAAGAGGCAGCCCAGCTGATGACAGTGGGGCCGTTTGCAGAAGCATTCCTGGTTCTCATTGTTATACCATTAATCCTGGCAATCCTTACTCAAGTGTGGTCGAAGGGGAGAGCGGTTGGGGAAAAGCTGATGGATACAGCAGCCTGGCTGCCAGTTCCGATGATGGCACTGGCGTTAATTGTGGTGGTTGCCTCTCAGATTGGCAAGGTGTACTCAGACTTTGCTATTGTCGTGAATGCCATACCTGTTTATGTGTCTTTTTTGATATTGATGCCATTTCTGTCTCGCTTGGTGGCAATTCTGTTCCGATTGGACATCGGTGCCGGACGTGCGCTGATCTTCAGCTCGGCGACCCGGAATTCACTCGTCGTGCTGCCGCTGGCGCTTGCACTCCCGGAAGAATGGGCTACAATAGCTGCTGCAGCCATCGTAACCCAAACCATTGTCGAATTAGCGGGAGAGTTAATCTACATCCGTTTGGTGCCTTCATTTTTCATAAGAGATAAATGAGGTAATCATTTAGGTTGTGCTTCGCTTACAAGGTGAGGCAGCTATACGCTCAAGCTCGTCGGTCACTTCCTCAATGGATTTGCGCGTGTCGATCTCAAACGTCGATCCGGCACGCAGCAGCGGCTCTACCGTATGCACATAATGAATAATCTCTTCCCGTTCAGCCTGAGTCTTTCCGTAAGGATTGTTGTGACGGGAAGATACTCGTTCCAAAATAACATCAAGTGGTGCACTTAATAAGACAATTGCATCAAACAGGGGGTAAAATTTTCCTTGGTTAGAAACTGTACCTGAGATAAATAGCGCTCCTTCGTTATGCCCTGCAAGAAGTGCCGTGATCCGTTCTTCGTTCCATAACCAACCGGTGCCGTCTGCGTTCTCGCTCCACTCCCCGTAATCGGTATCCACTATACGATGTCCTTTCCGGGCCAGTTCGGCCAAGGCTGTTGACTTACCGGTACCCGACATTCCTGTAATCAAAATTACTCTTCTCATATGGCTAGGAATTCGCCTCCGTTAAGGTTTTACGGTATTCACCAGGTGAGATGCCCTCCATTTTTTTAAACACTTTGCTGAAGTACTTCTCGTCCTGGTATCCAACCATTTCCGAAATTTTAACGATCCGTAGTGAAGGATTCTGCAGGAGCAGTTTGGCATTGTTGATTCGCAGTTTCCCCAGATATTCGGACCAGTTCAAACCGAACTGCTGCTTGAATTTGCGAGATATATACTCTCGGCTGAGATAGAACCGTGCAGCGATTTGCTGCAGGGACAGATCCTCTTGATAATGGGCATCTGTGTAGCGCGCAATATCGGTCATCGGATCAGAATGGGTATTAGGGTGAAAAGTAAGAGCTTTCCCCGCTGCCAACAGTCGCTGTTCCAGCAGAGACCGAAGCAGAGGCAAGGACAGCAGCCCTTCGGAGTCCAGTGGTAATTCTGCAAAGGGGATAGACTGTTCCTCTACTGCATCCTCATCGCTTGCTGGCGGAGAGTCTGCCGCATCATCAAGCCACCGCCCAAGGATCCATTCCATTTCTTCCATCCACTGATGAACCTGTTCGGCGGAGATGATCTGAAGCTGCGTTATGGGCTCGATCCACTCTGCCACAGCATGGGCTACACTGGAAGCACGCCCACTAATCGAGGCAAGCCGCATGGATTCTTCATAAGCATTTAAACGTAACCCTTTATTATTCCCTGAGGAAGTCTCTAGAGAATCGTGGAATCTTTGTGCGTTCTGGAGCGTATTACGCCTCCATAACCGGAGGCTGGCTTCCTGATAGGCAGCCGCAACACCGGAAGGATAGGATTCGCACGCGGAGACACCAAAGTGAAGCCGGCGCTGGATGGTTTGCTGCAATCCAGCGTTTATCTTCTCAAGCAAGGGGCCAAGAGCGGTACAGCTTCCCCAATGCAATAATACGATCTCATCAGGCTGATCCAAGTGGCGGAATGCTACGCCTTCCTCAGGTGTGGATAACATCTCGGCGCAAATATTCAGAACGGAGAATACAAGCAGATCGGGATGGCTGCGGTATTTGGCCAGACATTCTGCGTCCAGATGGGACAGGCTGGTGACAGCAATATTGCAATTTCCAGCCTTAACTGGGAGATTCAGCTCATCCCGCAGCCGCTGAATCTGAGCATGCCCATTGCCGCGTCCGGTGACAAGTTCTGTCAGCAGCCTGTCATGATAATGGGGACGCATGCGGTTGACCACAATGGACTGGCGTGCTGCCTGCAAACGGACGGCTTCTTCTTCCTGCCAGGCGTTCACGGCCTTGGATAGGGAGGCATTCAACTCATCCGCTTCTACGGGCTTGAGCAGATAATCCATGCCTCCGTAGCGAATCGCATGCCGGACAAGCTCAAAATCGTCATACCCACTGATAACCAGTACCTTGCTCTGCGGAGCGTGAACTGATATCCATTCCAGCAGGGCCATGCCATCCTGACCGGGCATGCGCATGTCACTAAGAACAATCTCCGGTTGGTGGGAAGAGATCGCTGCTGCGGCTTCATGACCGTCTGCGGCTTCAAGGAGGGTATCTATCCCCAGGTCATCCCAATGCCCAAGCAGCCGGATTGCGTCGCGGACGTGCTTTTCATCATCAACAATAAGTGCTTTCATGTTGTTCACTCCCCCGCGTAAATGTTGAGCTTAATTATGACACCGTTTGGTTCCAGGTTGCTGATCTCCAGCATAGCCGTATGCTCCGGCGGAGAGTTCAGTTGCAGCCTGCGCATCACATTCCGTAGGCCGATGGATTCCGATGGGTCAGAATCCTGAGCGGCAAATCCGGAAGAGGTGTCAATCAGACTTAGCCATCCCTGAATCTCGGACAACTTCTCCTCTGGTATGGGAGGTCCGTTATTCTCCAGTTGAATTTCAATCAAGTGGTCAGATGTCCTGCGACTGCTTATACGAATGAATCCTTTACCTGGCTGGACATCCGCCCCATGCTTGAAATAATTTTCAATCAATGGCTGCAGGGTCATTCTCGGCAGTTCGGTGCGTAATGTATCTTCGGCAAAATCAAGTTGTACCTCAAGGCGGTCGCCAAACCGCTCCTGTTGAAGTTCCAGATACAACCTTGCATGCTCGGCTTCCTCTCGCAAGGTGACACGAGTTTGGTCCCGCATGCTGTAACGCAGCATTTTGGAGAGGGAGGAGAGGAGCACGTACACCCGCTGCCCTTGATGCTGGAGGGCGAGTGTGCCTATGGATTGCAATGTATTGTATAGAAAATGTGGATGGATCTGCGCCTGTAATGCTTTGAGCTGGTTGGTTTTGTTGGCAATCTCCAGTCGGTATTCTCGCAAAATCAGGTTATTTACCGTATCCATCATATCCCGGAAATGACGCGCAAGTACTCCAATCTCATCCTGGCTCTTAAGCCGTATGTCCACATGCAGACGTCCCGCCTGAATCTGATTCATATAACGCATTAATTGCTTGAGTGGTCCGGTTATGCGGATCGAGATAAACAGGGTAGCCACGATAACGAGCAGAAGCGCAGCAATGGCAATCATGGCATTATTCCATGTCAGTGTGGTAGCCCTGGCATATAGCGTCTCATTCGGAATTTGTTTGATGATCGTCCAGTCGGCAAAGGTGCTGCCCATTTGTTGATAGACATACATGGAATGCTCTTGTTCAAAATGTCCTGCAGCGGTGCTGCTTGTTCCCGTTCCCGTCCGTGCTGCATCAAGCTCCCTGGATGCTTCCTGCCTTAATTGATCTGTTCCACTGATCTCAGAACGACCTTGGTATATGATCTGATTCTGACCATCCACGACATAGATTTGTTCCTTCTCCGGATCGTACAGCCTGCTGCAGATGGCCGCTATGGTATCCATGTTCAAGTCTATGGCGAGCACCCCCAGACGCTCGGTTGATGGAACATCCTTGATTACACGATGTAATGTAATTACTGTTCGTGCAGGATCATCGGCGGAAGCTGCCTTGAAGCCGTAAGTATGACTCATATGTGCTGATTCTACCCATATATCCGGGCTCTCACCACCTGTTTTTCCATGGAGGGTATCGGAATAGGCCTGTTTGCGTTCCTCCCGCTTTGGAAAAGGGCTCATAATTAAGGTAGATTGATTGGCTGCAAACGAGTGCAAATAGAGCTGGAACACATCCGGTACAGCTGAGCGAATGGTCTGCAGCGTTGTATACACCTCTGCTACAGCGCGATAATCGCCAGGTATTTTTGCCAGATTACGTAGGAAATTAGGGTCACTGTATACGGCAAGTGATGCTCGCGCCACATTATCTACATAGTTGTTGAGGTTGGTGGAAGCCTGATAGATGAGACGTTTGTTCTCGGCAACGGCCTGCTCGCGCAGGGCTGTTTTGGTCTGGATGAATGTCATGCTGATGGAAGCCAGCAGGGGAAGTGTGGTGGCTATGAGCATGAAAGCGATTAACTTGGTGCGAATGCTGTAGTATTTTGACATTGGGACACCCCTTCTGGTTGCAGGATAAGAGAGGACAATATTTTACACCCAACTGTTCACGAGGGTCAGTGTTTCCAACCGGAATATTGGGGTTTAATAGAAAAAGAGACCAATTCCATCCATCTATAGAAGGGGAGAACGATATGAAGCATCGCAAATCTTCGCAGCTGTTACAGCAGCTGGTGTTCGTGGGTCCCTCCATCGTGTTCTTTATTCTCATCATCGTGGTCCCTTTCCTGCTGGGAATGTATTACTCCTTTACAGATTGGAACGGGGTGTCAGAGAATATCAATTGGGTAGGGTTCGACAACTTTCTTCATATTTTTGCGAATGATCCCAAGTTCCAAACAGCGTTCTGGTTCACGGTACGTTTTACGGTGGTCGGTGTAGTATTAACCAATATCATCGGTTTTTTCCTGGCGTACTTCCTGACCAAACCGCTTAAGACGAGAAACATTCTGCGCACGATCTTTTTTATGCCTAACGTGATTGGTGGACTGTTGCTCGGCTTTATCTGGCAGTTCATATTTGTGAAAGGGTTTTCAGCAGTTGGCGACGTGACCGGCTGGTCCTTCTTCAACCTCCCTTGGCTGGGAGACGAGCCGACCGCCTTCTGGGGAATCGTCATTGTATTTGTCTGGCAGACCGCAGGGTATCTGATGGTCATCTACATCTCGTCCCTGACCAATGTGTCGCCGGATCTGCTGGAAGCCGCTGAAATTGATGGAGCAAGCCGCTGGCAGGTACTGCGGAGCATCATTCTACCGCTCATTATGCCTGGGGTAACGATCTGTCTGTTCCTGGCGATCTCCTGGTCATTCAAAATGTTTGATCTCAATCTGTCACTGACCAAAGGTGGACCGTTTGGATCAACGGAGTCCGTTGCACTCAACATTTACAACGAGGCATTCGTGAACAACCGTTACGGCATTGGTACGGCAAAAGCACTCATTTTCTTCGTGATCGTTGCGATCATTACGATGATTCAGGTCCGTCTGACGAAGAGCAAGGAGGTAGAGGCATAGATGGAAACGACAAAAAACTACCGCTTCAGTACGATCATAACCGAGATCATCATGGTACTGATTGGACTTCTGTTCCTGGTTCCGTTCTACTTCCTGTTTGTCAATTCGGTCAAAACATTTGGTGACCTGCTTACCAATTCGGCAGCATGGCCGGAAGTCTTCCAATGGGGCAACTATGCAAACGCCTGGGAGAAAATCAAATTCCCTTCGGCACTGATGAACTCGCTTATCGTTACAGTGGTCAGCAACCTGCTGCTTGTATTGATCAGCTCCATGGCTGCATACCGAATGGTTCGCAGTGATACCCGGTTCAACCGAATTCTGTTCGGCATGTTCATTGCCGCCATGGTGATTCCGTTTCAGTCTATCATGATTCCTCTCGTTACGGTAACCAGTAATCTTGGCCTGATCGACAGTCTGGGAGGTTTAATTATCTGTTATCTCGGATTTGGTGCACCCATGTCGGTGTTCCTGTTCCACGGGTTCGTTAAATCGGTCCCGGTTGAGATTGAAGAAGCCGCCCGGGTGGATGGCAGCTCCGTATACGGGGTATTCTTCCGAATTGTCTTCCCGCTCATGAAGCCGATGTATGTCACGGTCATTATCCTGAACACCCTCTGGATCTGGAATGACTATCTGCTGCCATCCCTGATCTTGCAGAGTTCCAACCTGCGTACGATCCCGATTGCGACCTTTGCGCTGTTCGGTCAATATACGAAGCAATGGGATCTGGCACTGCCTGCCCTGGTGCTGGGCATCATGCCAATCATTATCTTCTTCCTGCTGATGCAGAAGTACATTATTCAGGGCATTACCGCTGGATCAGTTAAGGGGTAGGTGCGAGAGTAGGTTGCTCCGGGATCATGGAAAGTGCGAGGGATAAGGTCGCTGTCGGTTTCATGTACGCTTTCAATCGCTGTTGCTTCTCGGTAGCCTGATTGAATGGGGGGAAGGAAGCCACCGAGTATCAAAGGCGAACGCTTTGCTTTTCCAGCGTATCATGATCCCTTTGCTCCCACCTCGCACGGAGGTGGGCAAAAGGAGCCTTGCCCGCATAACCTGGGCCTGACTCCTGAATGGAAAGGGCCAAAAACTAAAAGATGTAAAGCTAGAATGAGTAAGGCCAAGAGGGGAACTTCCTTTTGGCAGAAAAAGAATGATTACTTTAGGGGCGATATTCTAACGAACCTAGCGCATCTTAATAGGTAAATAATCAGGGCGTGCAAAGATTAACGAACTCCAGTAACGTTATTTAGGTATGAACAAGCATGAGCAATCAAAAATTGCCGAAATAACGTCTCTATAATTCGTTAAACTGCAAACCTGAAGAAACAAAGACAGATAGCATGCGCTCAGTTCGTTAGACGCTGCCTGCGCCCATGTGGCTGAATCAAACCAACAAGTTGGTAAACAGAAACTACTATAGGGAGAGTGTATGTATGAAAAGAATGACAAAGTTGACGTTGCTCATGCTGATTGCTTTTTCGGTAATGCTCGCAGGTTGTGGCAACGGGGACAAGAGCGGCAGTCCGGTCAATACGGATGCTCAAACGGGCGGAGGAGAGGCTGCTGCAGGGGACAAAACCATCAAAATCTTTCAATTCAAAGTCGAAATTGCGGAAGCGCTTAACCGCCTTAAGGCAGAATATGAATCCTCGCATCCAGGCATCAAACTGGACATTCAGACGGTTGGTGGCGGCAGTGACTACGGTGCAGCACTGAAAGCCAAATTTGCCGCAGGCGAACAGCCGGACATTTTCAACGTTGGCGGATACCGCGAACTGGACACTTGGCTTGAATATCTGGAAGACCTGTCAGGTGAAGCTTGGGCCAAGGATGTGCTTGAAGTGGCCAAAGAGCCAATGACCAAAGACGGTAAGCTCTACGGACAGCCGTTGGCACTCGAAGGCTACGGATTCATTTATAACAAAGACCTTTTTGAAAAGGCAGGCATTACTGAAATTCCAACAACGCTGGAACAGTTGGATCAGGCAGCTCAGAAGCTTCAGGCAGCCGGCATTACACCGTTTTCGAATGGATATCAGGAGTGGTGGGTGCTTGGCAATCATAACGTAAACGTTGCATTTGCGAATCAGGCAGATCCGGTAAAATTCATTCAAGGCCTTAACGAAGGTACAGAGAAAATTCCGGGCAACCAAGTGTTCACAGACTGGATGAACCTGCTCGATTTAACGCTGAAATACAGCAACAAAAACCCGCTTACTACCGACTACAATACACAGGTAACCCTGTTTGCAAGCGGAGAAGCAGCGATGATGCAGCAAGGGAACTGGACTCAAGTGCAGATTGATGGAATCAACCCGGACCTGAATCTCGGTATTTTGCCAATGCCAATCACGAATGAACCGAATGACAAATTGTTTGTCGGCGTACCTAACTATTGGGTTGTAAACAAAAACTCGCAAGTGAAGCCAGAAGCGAAGGAATTCCTAGAATGGCTCGTAACATCGGATATCGGGAAACAGTACATGACCAAAGAGTTCAAATTTATCCCGGCGTTTAGCTCCATTCAGGCCTCGGAAGAGGATCTGGGCGATCTGGCGACAGAGATCATGAAGTACAGTCAGGAAAACAAAACGTTAAGCTGGAACTTCAACCGCTTCCCGGAAGGTGTTCCACAGGAGTACGGCAGCACCATCCAGGCATATGTGGCAGGCAAATCGGATAAAGCCGGATTGCTTGATGCCTTGCAGCAAAACTGGGACAGTCTGAAAAAGTAAAAATTTCAGAATGACGTTTATACGTCAGTGGAGATAGGAGATGGACCAGTATCACTAAATGTTATCCACAGAAAATAATATCCACAGGCCATCTAATTCCGTTCGACAATCCACTACCATGACTCATTCAATAGGTCAGCCAGAATATCGTTCTGGTTGGCCTATTTTTTTTATTTTGAGAACCATCCGGAAAGGATAAAATGGCTATCTGTATTTCGATTGTGGATAACAACAATGAATATAAATAGGTAAGCTAAAACTTTAGCCTAGTACTTGATACTATATGTGGATATCCTTTGTGCATAAGTGTCTACATATGGATGAGAGCTGTGTATAAGTCATGGCTCGTATCCTATTCTGCAAAAAGAAAGCTTGCAATGAAGTATTTAGTACTATATAGTTCTAAATATGACAAATCAAACATCAAGCTCAGGTTCTGCCAAACCGAGAAGTGCCAATCCGGTTAACCGGACCAAGGCGATTGAAGTGGCAGCGCAGTTATTTTTGCGTCAGGGATACAGCTATGTCAGCATGGATGAAGTTGTGCGGGCGAGCGGGGTGTCCAAGTCCAATATTTATTATCATTTTAAAAATAAGGAGGAACTGCTTCAGGCAGTGGTACAATACTGGATCGCCCAGTATGAGTCACAAGTCTATGTATTGCTCAGTCAGAGGGAAAGAAGCGTCGAAGAGCGCGTTAACTCGTTTATAGCCACGTTATCGGCAGGCATTGAAGGGCGCAATTTCGAAGGCAGCTGTCCTTTTATAACACTCTATATGCAGACGCCCGCAAGTGCGCCCGACGTGAAGGCCAGTATCTCCCGATTCTTCCGGGAATTGCAGCCTATGATCGAGAAGCTGTTTCAGCAGGGAGTGGACAGTGGAGAATTCCGTGAAGGCATGGATGCAGGGTCAGTTTCTTCGCTGTTTGTTGCTGCATTAGAAGGATCTCTGGTTCTGGCTGAGACCGCGCGGGATACCGGGATTATAGAACAATCCGCACGTACATTTTGTCAGATGCTTCGTTAAGCGAAGCTCTTTTTTTGGATTAAATTAGTACCATGTAGTTCTAATTAGGAGGAAAGAATAATGAACGTAAATTCTACATACTTAAAAACAACTGACCAGATGCTTACCCATAAGGTGGACTCAATGGCTGCATCCATTATTTTTATGACAGGTAGCACCGGATTTATTGGTAAGGAGGCAGTGAAGCAGCTGGTCGATGAAAATCTGCAATTGCTGCTGCTTGTCCGTTCAGAATCCAAAGCCAGGCAAGGCCTGACTTCATACGGAATATCGGATTTCAGCAGAATTACGTTTGTACAAGGAGATTTATCGGTGGAGGGACTTGGTCTTACTGCAGCAGATCGTAGGCGCGTGCTGGAAGCAGACGTCATTATTCATGCTGGAGGAACGATGGATGTCACCCTGGGGAGTAAAGTGGCGGAACAGATATTCATGAATGGAGCGCGAGAGGTTGCCGGGCTGGCTGAAGAGATTCAGCAGATAAGAGGTCTGAGGCATTTCATTCACGTCGTTGGATTCATGAGTCCCTATGGCCTGCGTAATGAGAAAGGTGAAGACATCCCCACTGGCAAGGTGGCCCCGAATGAAAGTGCATATGAAGAAATGAAGTTCCACGCCGATCTGTACCTTCGTGAGCATGCTGTAAAGAATCAGTATCCATTGTCCGTTGTAAACCCAAGCACAGTCGTTGGACCGCGCCCCACAGGTGAGACTGAGCAAACAGGCGGTATCGGGCTGCTCATCGAGGCGATGCAAAAAAGACTTATGCCCGTTGTACCCGGAGGTTCGTCTTATTGGTTACCGCTAGTGGAGAATGATGTGGTGGGGCGGACTCTGGTCTTCCTGACCAAAGAGGCGGTCCCAACAGGCGGGACCTATCCACTTCTGGCACGCAAGGAAGCCAGTCCCAATATGAAGGAACTTCTTCATCTTCTTGCGAAGCAGCTGGACGTGCCGAAGCCCAAATGGGCTGTACCCCTATCCTGGATGCAATTCGCAATGAGATCAGGAGGGGCGCGGATCAGCGGTGTCCCTGTGGAATCGGTTTCCTTTATTACAGACAGAATATGGCATGTGGAAGAGACGGAAGATTTATTTAAACGCATGGGTCAAACATGGCCCGATATCCGGGAGCAGCTTCCATTGGTTACGGCGGATCTGGATTATCGCCTGAGCCTTCAACCTTACGAAAATCTCTCTTCCGGTTGGACTCGAACCCGGATAGGGAACCTGGCAGCGCTAGGCTGGGAGGGCGAAGGTGAACCGTGGCTGATCGTGCATGGAATGCTGAATTGTGCGGATGAAATGCTTCCTTTGGGAGAAGAGCTCCATCAGCTGACTGGAAACCCGGTTTGGCTTGTCGACCTGGCAGGGTTCGGACGTTCCGCTGTACATCAAGGGGAGGAGGCCTTTGACGGCCAGGTGGATGAACTGGTTACGGCCATTGGCAAGTTTGAAGGTCCGATGAAGCTGGTAGGCCATTCCATAGGTGCGGCGATTGCATCTGCGGCGATGCAGCGCAGCGGACGAATGGATATCCGTCTTGGTTTGCTTCAGCCTGTCGCTCACAATACGAATCCAAACATGCTGCGGTGGATTTCCCGCTTGCCAAGAGGAATAATGCGTACCCTCCTCAGCCGAAGGTCGGAAAAAAGCTGGCGGCACCTGTTAAATCTACACGGCACTCAAGCTGAAGCAAGCATTACGCCATCTGCACTGGCTGGAAGAATCAGGTCCAGTTTGCAGTCCCCTCGAATAGCGGGAGCACATGCCGACTTGCTACGATGGATTTACTCCGGCAAAATAAAAAGCAGCACCTTCACTTCTGGGGGAAGCGCGTGGAATCGAGCAGACACTGCCAATAGTACATTGGTGGTATGGGCTGGCGAAGATACGGACTATCATTACCCTGAGGAGTTGAATCCACAGTGTAAACGAATCGATGTCCCTTATGGACACTACTTTCCGGTCTTTCAATACCAGGAAACGGCTGCAATTCTCGTCAAATGGGCGGATTCGAAGCATTGATTTTAAATTTCAGTCCGAGGTGGGAATGTGCAGGATTCCCCTACAGATTGCCCAAAGGCTTCATTTAAGCGTCTAGAACTATAAAGGGTTTTACCAATGACAGGAGAGATTAGTGAAATGAATCAGCAGCGTGTGGAAATTAGTAAAAATGTATTAACCGAATGTCTGGGTCTGCGTGAGGGAGAAAATCTCATGGTTGTAGCAGATGATGCCAAAAGGGAACTCGCAGAATCCATTTATGAAGCGGGGAAAGCACTTGGAGCGGAATCTGTGCTGATGATTATGGCGGAACGCAGCAGATCCGGGGAAGAACCGCCTGCACCAATTGCACAAGCCATGATCCAAGCCGATGTAGCCGTATGTGTGACAAGATACTCCTTAACCCATACACAGGCTCGGAAACAGGCCGCTGCATCAGGTACACGTGTCGCAACCATGCCTGGTATGACAGAGGATATGTTCATGAATGGTGCCATTACAGCTGAATATCCGCAGGTGAAGGCACTGACCGAGAAGGTCACTGCTTTATTAACTGGGGGAAGCCAGGTCCGGATCGAAAAGGAAGGGCACAGTCTGTCCTTCTCCATCAAGGATCGAAGCGGAGTACCCAGCACAGGGATGTATTTGAACCCTGGTGAATCGGGCAATTTGCCTTCAGGGGAGGCCTACATTGCACCGGTTGAAGGAATAGGTGAAGGCAGCATTGTCGTAGATGGATCTGTTGCGGGAATTGGAGCACTTCGTGAACCAATGACTTTGAAGGTAGAAAAAGGCCGGCTGGTCTCAGCTGAGGGTCCGGATGGACAGCAGCTGCTGACGATGCTGGGTGATGAGGATGGCCGTTATCTCGGCGAATTTGGTATTGGCACCAACAATAAGGCGCGAATTACGGGAGTCGTTCTGGAAGATGAGAAGGTGTATGGAACGATCCACGTTGCCTTTGGCAGTAACAACACCTTCGGAGGCACGATTGCGGCAGGAGTGCATATCGATGCAGTAGTGCAGAAGCCTGATGTCTATATTGATGACAGGTTGATTATGAGACAAGGCGAACTGGTTAATTAATCAGAGATAAAGACTGCTGCAATCCACAGTGTGTCCACAATGATGCATAAATGAAGTAGATGTTTAAGGTTTTACGTGAGATTTACAAACAAGTACACAACATGTCCACATCAAATTGTTGTATATCCACATACTTATGCCCATTTATCCACAAACTGTGTGCAATATGTGCACAACTTATCCACAAACGGGGTATAACTTGATCATTTTGGCGTGAATTTCACTCTCTTCAGCCGATATGTATAGTTATCCACAGTGTCACGTGCAAAAAAGACCAGAGATTTGGCATATAGCCAATCTCTGGTCTTTTTGATGTAGTTTACATTCGTTAGTTTACATCGATCTTAATTATCTTTCGTATTGAAACGACTGACTGGGCACTATTTTTCATGGCAAGCAGGGGCTTGATTGTTTAAAGAGCAAAGAAATAGGCGAGAGCCGCCAAAATCAGTGAAGCTCTAAATATTTCGTGGAAAATAACCGATACACCAAGTAACCTTTAAAAGTGAGAGGGTATGGGGACAACTATGAATGAGGAAGCTCAAGTTCAATACATTAATTTTACAGTTGGAGATCAGTTTTTCGCGCTTCGCATTGAGGAAGTACATGAGATTATCAGAATGATTCCCGTGACAACGGTTCCGTTCGGCAGTCCGGAGATCAGAGGCTTTGGCTCTTTGTACGGCAAGGTGGTTTCCGTCGTTAGTCTGCGGGTTCTGCTGGGTATGCCGGATAAAGAAGACGATGCTTCTACGCGTATTATTGTCGTGCCGTATAAAGGTGGATATGTGCCTCTAATTGTGGATACGGTGGATTCTGTGGTGACCTACGATCGGTTTGAAGAACCTGCAGAAGAGCATAAGCGTTTCATGACAGGTGTATTCAAAGAGATTGGACATGCCCCGGATCATACAGCGGGAATTTTGAACCTGGAAGTATTGTTGGGCCTGCTGACAAGCTTAGGTGAATAAATCGTTTGGTGTCATTAACTAGCAGGTGAAGACCTGCACAAAATCTTAATGTTCCTAATCCCATGGAGGGGAGAAGGAACATTTTTTTATCCGGATTGAAGTGATCAGGAGCGTATCAGTAGCGTATCAAGAGATGAATAAAGCAATTTTTGTGCGTAAAGGTTTTTAAATCCGGGCATTTTCGTATATGATGGAGAGTAACAATGCGAAGGGATGACGGGAGACTGTAATGATGCAATCGCTGTATGGAGTATGGCTTGGTGACGTATTTTTTTGTTTTTCCGGTGAAACATCGGAGCCGCGTGTGGATGCGTGGACCCACTTGGTAAGGAGACTGAATTTTGGCGACGGAGGTCGTCTGTTTCAGCCTGCCGCTCTTCGCCTTGCGGAGCTGCGCTGGCCCAATCCGATGCGTAATGCTGCGGAAGCCAAGAGTACGAAGCGGCGCCAATTGCTTGGACGGACGCTGGAAGGGCTTGCGATCTCGCCCAAAGATACATTTAAACTGCTGCTTCATTGGGATGACAGCATATTGAAGGCCGCAGGGATTCAGGCAGGTGAGGAGATAGGCTACTGGATAAAAGCAGCACAGTTCACACAGGAGCTGCTGCTGCGCGGAGAGATTGCTCCTTCTGCCGAATTTGCTGCCAAGACTGGGGCGCGGCGACGGACGGGACAAGAAACGCTGACAGGGGTATGGCGACCTCGTCTGTCTCAGGAAGCGGATGTGGAACGTTTCCGCGAACTGGCGGAAGCCATGCCGCCAATCGGTTTGTCTGCACCTGGTGCGTACGCTTCCTCCGAGCCGGAATCCCGGGAGGAGGCAGGTGCTGCTGTCCTGTTTTCATTCATGAGCGGCATGATTCATGCTGTCGTGACAGGAGAACTGGAAGGGATGGACAGTGACTTGTCAAGATACCGCACCCCGTTTCGGCGCGGATCTTCTCCTGCAGCCGAACTGTGGTGGAACAGCCTGATCTCGATGTTTCGTCCCGTGACTGTACAGGGGCCAACGGAGGAAATGGCAGAGCTGATTGAGACATTGCGAGAAGCAGGGGGCACAGGGATGCCGGTAATCGGCAGTGAGGAGACTGTCCCTGCTGAAGGGGAACTGAAGCTGGTGCTTCGGCTTGAACCGCCTCTTGGCGAGCATGAAACGTTGTGGGGCATCACCTTTTGGGCAGATAGTGCACAGGAGGCTGGGCTGAGATTGCCTGCACGAACCATCTGGGCTCATCCGGATCGGGACCTGGATCGGGGAAAGGTGCGCTACGTATCCGCAGCAGAGCAGCTGCTCATGGTCCTTGGTTATGCCAGTGAGCTGGCACCTGAACTGGAAATAGCCCTGCTTCAACCCCGTCCGGAAGGGATAAAATTGGAGCAGCAGTCCTTTTTTGAGTTTTTAACTCATGCAGTACCGCGTCTACAGAAGGCAGGAATAACCGTTCTTATGCCATCCCGCTGGAGTCGTGCGGGTCGGCGTAGAGCCGGGCTGCGTTTACAGATGCTCAATCGTGGCACGGAACGGGCGCCTGGCGCTCCGAATGCACTGGGGATGGAACAACTGGTTGCCTTCAAGGCGGAACCGATGCTGGACGGCAAACCTGTTACAGCGGAGGAGCTTGCTGCGTTAGCAGAAGCTTCGGTACCTTATGTGATGTTCCGCGGCGAATGGATCGAAGTCGACACGAAGGAAATTCGCCAGGTTCTGCGTTATATGAAAAAAGAAGAAGAACAATACATGCCTTTATCCGAATGGCTTCATCTGGCTGCAGAGGAAGGCGAGGATGCAGCCTGGAAGGGATTATCCGTCTTTGGTGCAGAATCCGAAGGCCTGCTCTCCTTCCTGCTGGACGGACAGGTGCTTCGCAGTATCGAACCGCGGCAAGTGCCCGCGGAGCTGCATGGGGAACTCCGGCCATATCAGGAGCGCGGATATCAATGGTTGTCTGCGATGCGCGAGCTTGGCTTCGGAGTTTGCCTCGCGGATGATATGGGTCTCGGGAAGACGATTCAGGTGATCACGTGCCTGCTCGACTTGAAACATGAGGAACAGCAGGCAGCGGTGGAAGAAGCACGTGAAAATGAAATGTATGGTTCAGGTGATCCATCGGAGTCTGGCGAGATTGTACCTGCAGAGGCAGTCAACTTGCCAGCACTCATCGTCTGTCCCACCTCTCTGCTTGGCAACTGGCAGCGTGAGCTCAAACGATTCGCGCCAAATCTGTCTCTGTACATCCATCATGGGGGACAGCGGCTTCATGGCAGTGCGTTTCAGGCCGAGGCACAGGCACATGATATCGTGCTGACGACCTATCATTTGGCTGGCCGGGACGGACCTGACCTTGCATCATTGCACTGGTCAACCGTGGTCCTTGATGAAGCGCAGTATATCAAAAACTATCGTACCAAGCAGGCACAGAGTGTGATGCGCTTATCGGCGCCTCACCGGATTGCGATGACTGGTACACCGGTCGAAAACCGTTTGAGTGAGCTGTGGTCCATTTTCCAATTCCTCAATCCTGGATATCTTGGAACGGCTTCCTCGTTCCGCCAGCGATACACCGGAATGGGGACATCCGAAGAAAACAGCACGTCCCTGCGGGAGCTTCACCGGCTTGTTTCGCCGTTCATGCTGCGTCGGCTCAAAAGTGATCCGGACATCCGCAAGGATCTGCCGGAGAAGCTGGAGCTGAAATCATACTGCTCACTGACACCAGAGCAGACGATTCTGTATCAACGTGTGGTGGATGACCTAATGGGTGGACTGGATGTCAGAAACGGCATTGCCCGCAAAGGGATTGTATTATCGTCGCTCACCAAACTGAAGCAAATCTGCGACCATCCGGTACTGGCAGACAGCAGCCGCAAGGATCATGCGAAAGTGGAGGCATCCGGCAAAATGGAACGCTTGCTGGAATTGGTTGATGCGATCCGTGACAACGGGGAATCGGCACTCATTTTCACTCAGTATGTGGCAATGGGCGAGCTGTTGGTATCGCGCCTTACGCAGCGTTATGAGGAAGAACCGTATTTCCTGCACGGCGGCGTGTCCAAGGCACAGAGGGACGAGATGGTGGAGACATTCCAAAAGGGCGAGGGCCCATCACTATTCGTTCTATCCCTCCGGGCTGGTGGGGTAGGTCTGAATCTGACGCGTGCCAGCCATGTCATCCACTATGATCGCTGGTGGAATCCCGCGGTGGAGAATCAGGCAACGGACCGGGTGTTCCGAATTGGGCAGAACCGCAATGTGCAGGTTCACAAGTTGATCTGCCAGGGTACGCTGGAGGAACGCATAGATGAGTTAATCGAAAGCAAGAAGGCACTTTCCGAACAGGTGGTTGGTTCTGGGGAGAACTGGCTGACCGAAATGTCGGATGATGAATTGCGCGGACTGATCTCGCTACAGGGTGAGACGTGGTTATAAGCTTGGCAAGTATATTGGTGGGCGATCAAATGAGAAGGGGGAAGGTTATGAGCGAAAAGTGGAATGTGGAGCTGCATATGTCCCCCGGTGGATGGACAGCGGGGGTAAGTCAAGCTGCGGAGGCGCGTCAGAACGCATCAGCAGCCGCGGAGCAGGCTGGAACAGCTGCCAGCCTGTTCACGGTAACAGGTACGCTGCCGCAGCTCAGCGAAGAGGCTCGCGAGGCCGTGCTGGCCCAGCTGCGCAATCGGCCGCTGGCCCTGTACGCCCTGCTTCGCGGCGGCCCTGCCCCGGCGGAGCTCGCGGGGCTGCTGCCTGCTGCACCGGCCGCTGCGGCATGCACCTGCGGCCGCGCAGACTGCGCGCATGCTGTGGCTGCGGAGCACGCCATCGCTGCGCGCTTCGCGGCCGAGCCGCTGCTGCAGCTGGCGCACGCCGGCCTGCCGCGCGAAGCGCTGCTCGCCGGCGTGCTTGGATCATGGGCAGAGGAACTGGCCCATGATCCAAGCGGCGCGGGCCGCGCAGCGGAAACGGCTGGCCGCCCGCAGGCACGGGGCGGCGAAGGCGGCGCAGCCGTCGGCGAGTGGATCGCCGAGGCTGCCGCAGACGGTGCCATGCACCAGCCAGGCCCCGGCTTCGGCGCGGTGCAGGTGCGGCTGGCGCAGCCGGGCAAGCCCCCGGCAACGCCGGAACTAGCCGCGCTGCTGCCGGGAGTACCCGTGGCAGCAGGTCTGACCATGATCCGCGAGCGTGTAGCTGCGCGGATCTGGCAGGCTGTCCAGAAGAAGAAGGACAGCCCGGCAACCAAATCATAACAGGCATGAAGCGGGGGAGATCTTGGATCACCCTCGCTTATTTGTCTGTGTGAGATGGCCTTATGGCGAGCATGGTTGGAAAGGATATCAATCCTGACTTTAATCTGGATCTGCTGATTAAACGTTGGGATGATGCCCTAAAAGTCCGAAAAATGGCCGTATATGCCGTGCGACCCTTTTCACATGAAGGTTATTCCCTGCCAGTAAGCTTGGAGCGGTGGAGCTCCACTGCAATTTGATGTATACTGTCGCAGGGGATGAAATGCCCCGAAGCGTATTTTATTTTTTTTAATGATTATATTGCGATAGGAGTTTTTTAGATGAAATCACGAACAGGAAGACAGCGCCATATGGCGGTATTGCTGTCCTCGCTTATGATATGCGGAGCATTGCTGTCCGCCTGCCAGGATGGCTCGGGATCAGAGGAAAGTCAGAATCTAAACGCAGCAGGCAATACACAGCAGGAAACGGACGGAACTACTGTTCATTTAACTGAGGACACAGGGGATGAAGGCGACAAGACAAACGGCAGCGGGACAGATCAGCCATCATCTGGTGAGAACGGGGATTCCGGCAATGCTTCTGCGGGTGAAGAGCAGGACTCTTCAGATGCTGGCAATGGGACAGCTGCGGATGACCCTCTGATGGAGAAGCGAAGCATTAGTGCGATGCAAAATACGATTGACAGCCAATCCGTTGTTACCAATGCAGAGTCCATGACGGTCATCGTGAACAAGCAGCGCAGCCTGCCCGAAGGCTACGAGCCAAACGATCTGGTAGAGCCGAATGTGCCATTTTCCTTCGATGGCCCTCACGAGAAGCGCCACTTGCGGAAAGAAGCCGCAGAAGCGCTGGAGAAGCTGTTTGCAGGAGCTGAGGCGGACGGCATCGAGCTGCGCGCGGTCTCTGGATACCGTTCATATGAACGCCAGGTTTCCATTTATAACAACAATGTGCAGACCAAAGGACAAGAATATACAGATCGTGTGAGCTCTAAGCCGGGAAGAAGTGAACATCAGACGGGTCTTGCGATCGACGTATCCAGCCCGAGTGTAGGTAATGCCCTGGAAGAGGTGTTTGGCACCTCCAAAGAAGGCGAGTGGCTGGCAGAACATGCTGCAGACTATGGCTTCGTTATTCGCTATCTTAAGGGTGAGGAAGATATCACGGGTTACGTCTACGAGCCTTGGCACATCCGGTATGTCGGAACCGATCTGGCTCCGGACATTGTGAAGAGCGGGTTGACCCTTGAAGAATACTTTGATGAGGCCAATATTAAACTGTAAGCCGAATATGCAGCATATTTAGATTTGTGCTTGAATGCCTAAATAAAACAAAAGTCCTGTAAACGTGGCTGGTTGCATAGCAGCTGGTTACGTACACGGGACTTTTTTTCGTGCCTCTATAACTTCCGATTACCTAATTTCTGGTACCCAGATTGAGCCCGGACTGTTATAATGCAGAGATTATTCAGGAATATGACAAGCAGAGCGAGGGAGGACTCAATGAGTAAACAGCAGGTTTTTACCGGTTCCCCATGGGAACCGCTTGTGGGCTATTGCCGGGCTATCCGAGTAGGGAATCGGATTGAGGTGGCAGGAACGACAGCCATGCAGGATGGCGTTGTCGTGGGAGCGGGTGATCCTTACGCCCAGACCAGATTTGTTTTGCAAACGATTGAGAAGGCGCTCAATGAACTGGGAGCAGACTTGTCGCATGTGATAAGAACCCGCATGTTCGTGACGGATATCTCCCGCTGGGAGGAAGTAGGCAAGGCCCATGGCGAATTCTTTGGGCAGATCCAGCCTGTAGCCACTATGGTTGAGGTGAGTGCACTCATTGATCCCCTGTTAATGGTTGAGATTGAAGTTGAAGCCATTATTGAAAGTGATCCAGAAGCCCAATAAACAAAGGCTACATAGCAAGAACGGAAAATAACCTTATCCCATGTCTGTAAAAGAACAGACCGGGTAAGGTTATTTTTTGCAATGGGAAGGTTATAGGTTTAATTGGTCTAATTTAATCAACCTGTGACAACTCCTGCTTATTGAAACGGCACAATCTCTGCACCCGAAGTATCCACGACCACTTTCCAGGCATTTCCGATCGGAGGCAGGCTGCGAGTCAGCATCGGACTATAGAATCCAATGACTTTCGCGTCTTTCGTCAGTTCCTCTGCTTTGATGGCCTCACCTTTTTGGTTGACCAGCTTGGTATCTTCCGAAATGTTGAGGATGACATGGTCAGGCGATGTTTCGGTCAAGCGAATGCCCGAAATTTCGATTTGAGTCCCTTGTTCTTTCGTAGTTCTTACATTTTCAATGGTACCCGAAGTACCCAGAACATCTTCCGATTTCGTAACGGATTCCTTAGCAACGGTATCCACAACAGTCACTTCGTAGGTCGGTGTTTGCGGAGGAAGACTCATGGTCATGATGGGTGCGTGCACAGCTTCTACGGTCATGCCAATGGTCAGATCAGTAAGTTCGATCTCCTTGCCATCTGCTGACTTGATGACTGTATCCTCGCCCAGATTAAGTACCAGACCCTCGGTACCTGTACCCCCGATATGAATGGATGGATACTTCGTATCCGGGTTCATGCCAGTAATGACACCACGCTCCGTAACTTCTTTCACGTCCTCTTCATTTGTAATTGTGACTTGGTTACCCGTTGTATTTACTTGGGTATGTAGTACCTTTTCTGCAAAAGAAGCGGGTACAAACATTTTACCATCGGTGATTTGAGGGGCAGTTCCCAGTGTAAGCAGCATTTTGTTGATGGAATACTGATCCTTGTCTGCCATGACCAGTGTCCAAAGGTTACCTTTTGTCAGCTCAGCCGACTTGTTCTCTTTGTTCCACTTCAACTCAATACCCAGTGCATCCGTAAGATCACGCAGTGCGATCATGGCTTCCTTGCCATCCTTATTCCAATAGCCATCAGCTATAGCTGTGCCGTTCACGGACACTTTTACAGCTTCAGCCAATGAATGATCCACAGTTACGGAAGTTTGATTCACGGACGGTGTAGTGTCCAGTGTTGCTGCGTATGCTGCACCTCCGCTTAGGGCCAAGGAGAGGACCATTAGGGCACTTACTTTTTTCATGTTGTTGTTCATTGCTGCTCATCCCTTCTAATCTTGGTTATATCGCGGTAAACTCCTAATTAGGGCCGCGCTTATTCTTATAGACGGGACAACTTGGTAAATTGTTGCACCTGAATGCTCGGTCATGTAAGTGGCGTGTCAGCTTATTATTTGCAGCATGTGGCAATTTGCAGGTTACAGGCAGCGGGATACGGTTAAATTTCAGGTGAGTGGTACAACCTGTGATCCGCTTCCTGTTCGCTTCGTTGTTTGAAAAGATAGCATTATCACATTCAATGAGGAGAGGAATGGATTAAATGAGCGATATGTTGGTAGCACTCTACGATTTACCGGAGCAGGAGAGTGGTTTGAAAAAACTGGAGCAATCCTCCATCGTCATCCGAAGAGCCATCGCCCCGGAGAAGCAGCTCGTGCTGGATTGGGTTGGATTGCATTTTAGCCAGCCTTGGGTAGATGAGTGTGATGTATCCTTTGCACGTCAGCCCGTATCCTGTTATATTGCCCTCGAACATGGAAAAATGATTGGCTTCGCCTGTTACGAAGCGACATGCCGCAATTTTTTCGGCCCAACAGGGGTGAATCAGGATGTACGGGGCAAAGGTGTGGGCACAGCGTTGCTACTCGCTTGCATGCACGCCATGAAGGCAGATGGATATGGCTATGCGATCATTGGATCGGCAGGGCCAGTGGATTTTTATGCCCGAACGCTCGGTGCTGTGAAGATCGAAAATTCTACACCGGGTATTTACAGAGGTATGCTGCGGGCAGACTAGAGAGATCATGAAGCTTCCGGAAAAAGGGAAGGGAGGACAAAGATGAGTACAAGCAAAATGCTGCACATCGGAATGATCGGCACCGGATCCATCTCGGATCTGCATATGAGGTGCTATGCCAAAAACGAGAATGCTGTCATCTATGCCATCTGTGATCTGAACGAACAGCGTGCAACAGCTGCGGCTCAGAAATATGATGCACAGTCCGTCTACACCGATTATAGGGAAATGCTAAAGGACCCGCACGTGGATGCAGTCAGCATCTGTACATGGAACAATACGCATGCCGAATTTGCCATCGCGGCACTGGAAGCGGGTAAGCATGTGCTGCTGGAGAAGCCTGTGGCAACAAATGTGGAAGATGCCTTACGAATCGAGGAAGCCGTGAAGAAAAGCGGCTGTACCTTCATCGTTGGATTTGTGCGGCGCTACGACAACAATATGCAGATGCTGCGGAAATTTATCGATGCAGGGGAGTTTGGTCAATTGTATTATGCCAAGGCATCCATACTTCGCCGTCTGGGCAATCCCGGAGGCTGGTTCGCGGACAAGAACCGCTCTGGTGGAGGTCCTCTGATTGATCTGGGCGTACATATCATCGACCAATGCTGGTACCTCATGGGCCGCCCGAAACCTGTTTCGGTAAGTGGGAACACCTATCGGAAGCTGGGCAATCGTGCTCATATCGAAGACCTTTCTTTCTACAAGGCAGCAGATTACAGTTCCACCGTGAATAACGTAGAAGATATGGCAAACGCACTGATTCGCTTCGAGAATGGAGCTTCGCTCGCAGTGGATGTGAGCTTTACCTTGCATGCTCGCGGGGAGGAATCCTATGTCAAATTGTACGGTGAACGTGGAGGCTTTGAAGTTGAACCTGAGACACTGATTGTCACGGAAAAACACAACACCATCCTGAATATCGAGCCGCAGACAGATCATACAGGGCTGCATATTCATAGTGCATTCCAGAATCAGATTGATCACTTTGTGGACTGCTGCTTAAACGGGACCGGACCGATCAGCCCGATTGCGGACGGGGTAGCTTCTACCAGGATGTTATGCGGAATCTATGAGTCTGCTGAGAAAGGGCAGGAGATTCGTCTGGATTAATTTTATTGCAGAGTTTGATGGAGTGTTCCGATCACACAAAAGCATGCGGGTCCGCATCGTGCGGCATCGCATGCTTTTGACTGTGTCATTTGTTCATTGGAGAGTTCTCATACCCGGGGTCATCGTAGTCTGTATCCTGCAGCCTTGGCAGCACATTCATGCTCTCAATCGCTTGCCGGGTATCAGGAGTTCCGTGGTCATACAGGAAACTGTACAGCAAGGTCATACCCTCCGAAAACTGTTCGGTTGCTTCGTCATGATCTGCTGATTTGTAGGGTACAGGCGCGCGCTGCAGCGTATAGGCATCGTCGTCCTCCAGCACTTTCATCAAGTCTTTTAGCCGATTTAACTGTTCATCATCCACCACAACTTCAAATGGTGTTGATTCATTCTGAGTCTGCTCAATGAGGTTATGAGTTACGGATACAAAATAATGCGTTTTACGGTCCTGCATAATCCAACCTCCATTCTAAAATGGAAAAAAGACGCTTCTACTGTTAATAAACAGCAGTAAGCGCCCTGAAACGAGCACAGCCGTTCAACCGTGCCTATTCGTAAGACTGCTCGATTACGATCCCCCATCCATTTCCTTTGCCTTCCAACCGCCCCTGTTCGAAAAAATCAATCCCGTCTACAGTAATGCAAACGGCAACCTGTTCAGGTTCATTGCTTACGGGGGTGGCAACAATGTACCCTCTGTCCAACAGATAAGTAATTGCCCTGTGTTTCTCGATGTGATCTTGCTGATAGAACCTTTCTTTGGGTGCAATATAGGCAGGGTTTTCTGTGAACCAGATATCATAAAGCTCATGTAAAATATCATAGCGCTCCTGGATCCGCTCTCTAATTGCAATCTCCAATTCCATAAGGCACCTCTTTCGTTTCGATTAATCAGTATCATTTAACTTAAGTGTATATTGTAACAACACTGGTTCAATCAAGATTGTTCCAATTCAGAAATTTGTTCTTGTCATCATGACATGAAAAAACCTATCCACCAATAAACCATTGTGGATAGGCTTTGCCGCCAATCTGACATTCTATATCGATTTCATTCCTTCTAGTGCCGCTTATCGTCCTGCCCGTCCAGTTACAGGCACCTCGCGTGTTCCAGCTTCCATGGATCCTGAACACAGGGGGCATGGCGGCGGTCCGACTGCTGCCCGTTTAGCTGCTTTTGCAGAAGGTACGGCGGGTTTCTGACGAAGCCATGCCTTACAGGTAGATGAACTGCATTTCCAGATCGCTACCGTCTCTGTGCGTTCAGAACGTCCTGAGGACGATGATCCTGAACCGGATGAAGCTGGGGCAACCTGACTTCCCTGATGAATACCTGTCGTGCTGAACGCCTTATGATTGCGAATTTGTCCACTGCCACGACGTTCACTGAGGCGATCCTCGTCACGTTCGTTGTGCACGTCATGGTCACGATCACTATAACTGATTGCACGACGATGTACCACATCCCGGCCCTCGGAACGAGTACCAGAGCGGGCAGATTGTCCATTGCCTTTGCCATATGAAGCTGAATGGCCTGTTCGGCTATCGTCGCGTTCTTTGCGTTTGTCTGGTACCTCCAGCCCGAAGGCTTCGAGCAAAAAGCGGGATACGTCTGCCGGTTTCCCGTGATGACTGGCCGGAGAAGTGACGTATAAGTACTTCTTCGCCCTTGTAATCGCAACATAAGCGAGCCGTCGTTCTTCTTCCAGAGCCATATCCAGCTCCGTATCGGTCTGTTGAACTGCAAGAGCTGCCTTTTGATCTTCAGGGATATCCTGCCGCAGGGCTGTACTGTGAGGTACAATGCCCTCGCTGGCACCGATCCAGTATACGCATGGGAATTCAAGTCCCTTGGCCCGGTGTATGGTCATCAGCTGCACTGCATCGCTGTCTTGGGAGCGGCGCAGGGATTCCATTTCACGGTGTCTGCGGGAGAGCTCATCGGCAAACGCTATAAACTCTTCTACCGTTTCGAACTTTTTGGCTGCAGCTTCGAATTCGTCCAGTGTCTCCAGCATCGTTTCCTTGTAGTGGGTGAAGATGCTGGGATCGCCGCTTTCCATATATTTGTCGTAAAACTGGCGACGCATTTCCTGGATGGCGATGACCGGTTTCATTTTGTGCAGCGACTTGATCAGCTTGATGCGTTCCTTGACCTGTTCTTGCTGGAAGGGCTTGAGCTTGTCCCATTTGGCCAGATGGATCAGCGGATACTTTTTGGCTTGCTGCTGTTCGTTGCGCTGAATCCACTCGAGCCCGGCATCACGGGATACGTACAGTGGTCCAAGTGCACTTGGGAGAGCATCTACAGCGCGTGGATTGAGGGAAAGGCGCATATGATCCATCAGGGGCCTGATGAGGGACTGGTCGTAGAATACCGGGGAAGCCCCATGCTGAACAAACGGCACATCTCTCAATACCAGCTGCTCAAATACGGCCCGGCTGCTGCTGGCTGTTCGGTGCAGGATCGCAATATCGCGATAGGTGTGCAATCCTTCCTCAACCTGCTGACAGATCTGGTTCACGACCCAGGCTGCTTCCTCCTCTGCGTTCGAAGGTGTGGCGAAGCGTGGTGCGTCTCCGCGATGACCGGCAGCACGCAGCCGCTTATCCCGTCTTCGCTTGTTGCGGGCCACCAGTTCACTGCCAAGTCCGAGGATGCGTGCATCACTGCGGTAATTAATATCCAGCGTCACGATGCGTGCCCCGGGGTAAACTTTATCGAATTCAAGAATCGATTCCTGGCGCGCTCCATTGAACGTATAGATCGTTTGGTCATCGTCACCCACTACCATCAGGTTGCGATGGGCCAAAGCGAGCTTTTGCACAATTTCATACTGCAGTTTATTCGTATCCTGGAACTCATCGACCATGATGTACTGAAAACGCTGCTGAAGCGGCTTCAGCACGGCGGGATCACGAAGCAGGGCAGCAGCGCGCAGCAATATATCGTCGAAATCCATCTTGTTACGCTCTCGTTTCCAGTTCTCGTAACCGAGGAGGACCCGTTTGGCATCACGTTCCTCCTGCGATTTATCAGGAAGGTCGGTCGTTTCGGAGCCCTGCATCTTCCATGCAGACAGCATGGACAGCAGACTTTCGGGTTGGAAGGCCTCACTCATGCCGTATTGCCGCAGAAGCATTTTGATAACGGTATGCTGGGCACGTGGTTCCCCAAAGATCTCTTCCTGTACACCGTAATGACGCAGCAGTGTCAGGGCGAAGGAATGGAACGTGCGAGCCTGTACTGCTCGTGCGGCTGCTGGGCGAATACCTGGCAGTGATGCGATCCGGTCTTTCATCTCGGCAGCGGCCTTATTGGTAAATGTCACGAGCAGGATACTGCCTGCATGAACGCCGCTGACTTCCATGAGATAACCGGCTCTGGCTGCCAGTACGGTCGTTTTGCCGCACCCGGCTCCGGCGAGAGTCAGCAGGGGACCTTTGCCATGACGGACGGCTGATATTTGTGGCCCGTTCAGACGGATGCCTGCCTCTTCCAATGAGCGGAAATAAGGCGCATCCTGATGATCATCGCCCACGAGCTGCCGACTGGTCTCCAGTGGAGCAGACGGGGACTGGGGCAGGGATGCCGCCGGAGTGACACCGAGCGGACGGGCGTAGAACGTTGAGTTCGGACTTAACATGTTTCATCCACCTCTGTATGCATTCAGGGATAGGACTATCCCGCTTAAAAGTAAACCATTTGCCCTTTTCACAATCACAATGTAAATTGGTATGATAGAGTTAGTCGCCTACATCGGCGGTTATGTCGGGCCAAAGCTTCATTATACCCGAACGTATGGTCCTGACGAAAGCCCCCGAATTCATCCAACATCGGCAGAAAACGGGCACTCACGCGCGTATGCGCAACTTTTTGGCATGATATCGTATAAGTTATATACTATGAAAATTGAAAATTAAAGAACAAATTGCAGTTGAACCCGAAGGGTTCAACGTCTGACGGGACAGAGGAGGAGATGTCATGAAATTGCTTCAACGAATCAAGAACGGAGCGAACAAAGCAACGGAGCGTGCACAGCATGCTGTTGAGATTGGGAAAATAAACAATCAAATCGTGGGCTTGCAGCAGGAACAGGAAGTCCATTTTACAGATATGGGTCGCATCTTCTATGAGGGTTACCGTGCACAGGATATGACGCGCGCCGAAAAAGAAATGGTTGATCTGTCACACCTGTGCGATGAACTGCAGGATGAGATTGATGGTTTGCGCAGCAAAATTGCCGAACTCAAAAATGAGCGGTTGTGCGAATGCGGGCACGTTGCTTCACTGGATGCGAACTTCTGTCCGAAATGCGGACGTAAACTGGGTGAATTCAAGTCTGCAGCATCAACTGCAGGTCCGGCATCTGTGCGGCAAGAAGCAGCAGTGGCTCAAAGTGTGGAACGCCCTTTCTATGAGGAAACGACAACAATTCAAGATGAAGTGGATGAAACTGAACCTTATCATACGGTAATTCCGTCCATCGCAGATCTGGAGACCGAATCCGAATATAACAGTACCGAATTCACGCAGGAGGAGAAGGAGGCGTTTGATGCAGAATGGGAACGCCGCCGGGAAGAAGAGATGCTGCGTGAACGGGAAAGGCAGCAGGAACTCGATGAACGTATCCGTTACTGGAAAGAGAATAATCCGATCGTAAACACGGTTGACGTACAGACTGAAGTGCCAAGGGAGATGGTGAAATGCCAGATTTGTGCATCCGAGCTGCCCAAAGGCTCCAAATGGTGCCCGCGCTGTGGTGCGGAACAGATCTGATGCAGTAGAACCACTGCCGCAGTAAGATAGGGCAGTGTGGTTGCTGACAGCATGGGGGGACGGGAATATGGACCAACTGCTGCATCATCTGAATCATCTCGGGTTTACCGAGATGGAATCCAAAATTATGGTGGAACTCGCGCGCCAAGGTTCGGCCTCCGGCTATGAGGTTGCGAAGCGCCTCGGCGTGTCCCGTTCCAATGTGTATTCCACCTTGCAGCGGCTCTCTCAGCGCGGATTTCTGCGCTGCAGTGCCGGAGAACCTGCGAAGTACAGTGTGCTGAAGCCCGAGGAGATGACTCAAATGATCTCCGGGCAAATGCGTGCTTCTCTTGAGTATGTACAGAGCAGCATGCCACAGCATGAACCTGAGAAACCTGTCTTTTACAATATCGAAGGGGACAAAAACGTATTTGATAACCTGAGCCGTGAGCTGGCAGAGGCCAAACACGAGATTGTCGTGGATGTTTGGCGTGAGGAAGCCGAATTGCTGCATGATCTCCTGAAAAAGGCAGAGGATCGCGGTGTTAGGCTGTTATGGTCATGCGATGGTGGCGAGGGGATATTGGATCAGCCTGCACCTTGGCCTGGCCATCCTCTGTACGGTAAAGGAAACGGGAGAAAGTTCTCTATTGTCGTTGATCGGCGCTGGTGCATGCTGGGGATGCGTGGGGAATCCTATGCAACTCAGGCTGTTGTAACAGAACATCCCGTCATGACAGGATTGCTGCTGAATCATTTTGCGCAGGAATTGGTATTGTACGAGCTGGAACAGGATATGGGTGAGGAGCTGGAATCCCGCTATGGACGCCGTTTTGAACAGCTGTCCGCACGTTATTGGTCTGTTCCTGCGGCAGGAGATTAAGGTTTGGCCAAAGGTATTGAGACATCTGCCTTGATTAAGCTGGAACAGAGCGATATTTTGAGACTTTAATTTATGTAGAAACAGAGCAGGCGCTGCCTTATGGCAGTCGCCTGTTTGCGTTTTGAAGTAAATCAGTGATGTTCATCACGGCATCGTTGCCCTGTTGAGTTAGAGTTAAGGTATGAAGTCATACCAATTTTGAGAAACTGTAGTTATAAGTACAGGACTCGATTTTGGGTAAATGATGAATCAGCCTTTGGGCACGTGATATAGAGCTTCGAGTACGCCAGTGTAATACGCTGTCCCATGGGGGACGAACTCGGAAGCATGGATTATGCGAGTATGACGTTCCGGAGCGGGAGACGAAGAATCCAGGGTAGAAGTCTGTTCCGCATGTACTCCAGTGGCCTGAATCGTATCCGTTTCACCACGAAACAAGGCAAGCAGATCTTGTAGAGGCGCTTCATATAGGCTGTGCACTTCACTGGCCTGCAGGGTGTATGCCTCGAGTGGCTGGTTGAGACATAGGCCGTATACCGAGCTGAATTCCCGGTCCATAAATGGTACACCTCGAACCTCGCCTTGCAGCTGCTGCTTGGCAGTGAGCAGGTAAGACAGGGATTCAAAAGGAGCATGTACGCCCAGTTCTTCCTCCAGTTCTCGACTTGCCTCCTCAAGCTGCTCACCCGCAGTGAGATGTCCCGCTGCTGTAATGTCGTAACAACCCGGGAAGGTATCCTTGATATCACGGCGACGCTGAAAAAGAACCATCCGTTGATCAACGTCATCACGCACGATCCAGCAATGGAATGAACGGTGCCAATAGCCTTTGGCGTGTACCACACTGCGAAGCTCTGTGCCGATCCAATTTTGCTGATCATCATAAATGTCGAAACGTTCTGGGGTCATGATACGTATCTCCTTATATAGCAAGTTTTAAAGTTCAAAATTTCACAAAGTATTTTTTTAAATGAAAGGGGAACGAACGTATGGAATGCATTGTACACTTTCAGGTTATCTATCCGCAACCACAGGAACGTAAAAGTCTAAGAGGACTTATTTTTGTCGGGCAAGGTCAGGAACCGGCCAACAACCAGCTAACGACCATGTTTAAGGATATGGGATTCAATGTACGTCTCGAAGATGAAGCGCAATTGCTGTTTAAACCAGTTGATGCTTCGGCAAACTTTGAATATATTCGGGTAACCGAACTCGATACCGGGGAAGAAGTATACAAAGAAGATAAGGATCTGAAGTCGATTCTGGAGCATCTGCTGCCACGCCGATTCTAGTCCGTAAGGAATGTAATAAGAGAGCATAAGTTTCAGCTTCCTTCACTTACTCTTGGTCATCATGAAAAAAAGGCCCCACCTATAAGGTGAGACCTTTCATGTCAGAGCGATTTCCTTACATCAAAAGGGTCTAATCAGGAGTAAACCTGTTGACTAAGCGGGAGCGCCGCTGCCTTCTGCCTCCAGCTCTGAAGTACAATGTGAACAGCGGGTAGCTGCAGCCGGTATTTCGGATAGACAGTACTTGCAAGCCTTGGTTGTTTTTTTCGGCTCGGGCTTTTTGTGCTCTTTGCTTTTAATATAATTGACACCCTTGACGAGCATGAAAATGCAAAATGCAACAATGAGGAAATCAATGAGTATGTTGATAAATTGGCCGTAGGCGATGACTGTAGCGCCTGCCTCATTGGCTTGAGCCAACGTTGTAATTTCCTGACCGCTCGCAGTAGTCATACCCCGGTCCAAATTAATGATTTTCTGACTGAAATCAATGCCTCCAAGCAGCTTCCCGACAGGGGGCATGATAATATCATTCACGAGGGACGTGACGATTTTACCAAAAGCAGCCCCGATGATGACACCGACTGCCAGGTCAATCACGTTGCCGCGTACGGCGAATTCCTTAAATTCCTTAAGTATGCCTTTCATCTCTGCAATCTCCTTTAATCAATAAATTCATAGTTTAGGCCGCGCATCCGTTATCATATTGTACAAAAAAAACACGCTCCAATCACCCCCTGTCTACAGATTAAGACATGTTTTCACAATTTCCATGAAAATACTTCTTTATTTCACGCCGCCAATTCGGTATACTTCTAACATTGTCAGTTACCTTTACACTTTTATATTCAGGTTCGCGATCATATATTGTAACGAATCTTGGAGCCAAAAATGAATTAAATATGCCGTTACTCGTATATGTGCAGGAATAGGCCTGCATGTCTCTACCCGATCACCGGAATGATCGGACTACGGGAAAGATCTGCATGATCGCTATGATTGGGCAACCTTATACAGGCAATGACTGAAGTTTTAAGCCTAGGGGTTACCATATTCGGATGTCCATTATATCCATGCGTACATGCAGCATTCAATACGGCTTGTCCTGATAAGTACAAGTCCGTCTTTTCCCGTCTCCGGTTTTTCCGCAGCGTGTGAAAAGGCGGGCTTTTTGCTTTTTTACCATCGGAGATGGACATGCTGGCAGGCTGTATAGAGGGCACACAGGGGGAAGAATCACGATGCAATTGTTAAAAGACAAAGTGAGACAGGAAGGAATCGTCCTGTCCGAGCAAGTACTCAAAGTGGATTCATTCCTGAATCACCAGATGGACCCGGTTCTCATGAAGGAAGTAGGCAAGGAATTCATCCGCCGGTTCGACGGAGAGAACATTACGCGGGTGCTTACCATTGAATCGTCCGGGATTGCACCGGGCATCATGACTGCACTGGAACTGAATGTGCCGCTGATTTTTGCACGGAAGCAGAAGTCGCTCACACTCACAGAAGACATTCTGGTTGAGAAGGTGTACTCATTCACGAAGCAGGAAACGAATGAAATTACGGTAGCCAAAAAGTTCATGAAGCCTGGCGATCGTGTGCTGATCATTGATGATTTTCTGGCGAATGGTGAGGCAGCCTTTGGTCTGGCGCGCATCGTTGAGCAGGTCGGAGCTGAAGTGGTTGGTATCGGGATCGTCATAGAGAAGGCATTCCAGCCGGGAGGCCGCTTGCTGCAAGAAGCTGGATACCGTGTGGAATCGTTGGTTCGCATTGGGGCTCTGTCGGATGGACAGGTTACATTTGCGGATGAGGAGGGCTCGAACTAATATGGCACGCGAGCGCATTTTCCAGAGGCATCGGCATCCCATCAAAACGTTCTCGCTCGGTCTGCAGCATGTCCTAGCGATGTACGCGGGAGCGGTAGTCGTACCACTTATCGTTAGTAATGCATTGGGCTTCACTCAGGAACAGCTGACGTATTTGATTGCCATTGACCTGCTGGCTTGCGGTGTGGCAACGCTGCTGCAGGTATGGGGTAATCGTTATTTTGGGGTGGGACTGCCGGTTATGCTCGGCTGTGCATTCCAGGCGGTATCTCCAATGATCTTGATTGGTCTGAACAGCGGGGTGTCTGCCATTTACGGGGCGGTCATCGCGTCAGGGATTTTTGTAGTGTTGTTCTCGGGGCTATTCGGTAAACTGATCCGCCTGTTTCCGCCGGTTGTGACAGGTTCAGTCGTGACCATAATTGGTCTGACACTGATTCCTGTAGCATTCAGAGACCTGGGAGGCGGTCAGGGAGCGGAAGACTTCGGAAGCGGGACGAATCTATTACTCGGCTTCGGCGTATTGGTGTTTATTATTCTTATGACTCGTTTCACGACAGGATTTATCCGTTCAATCGCCGTTCTGGTCGGTCTTCTTGCCGGTACGGTAGCAGCCGGATTTATGGGTGAGGTTAATTTTGCCCCGATTCGTGAAGCAAGCTGGTTCCATGTGGTGAAGCCATTTTACTTTGGTACGCCAACGTTTGAGATTGTTCCCATTCTGACGATGATCCTGGTGGCAATTGTGAGCGTAGCTGAATCGACAGGTGTATTTATGGCTCTAGGCAAAATTTTGGACAAGGATTTGTCTTCCAAGGATTTGGCCCGGGGGTATCGAGCGGAAGGGCTAGCAATCGTACTTGGAGGGATTTTCAACTCGTTCCCATATACCACCTATTCACAAAATGTAGGGCTTGTACAGATGACCCGTGTTAAAACTCGGGATGTTATCGTGGTAGCAGGCGGACTGCTGGTCGTGATCGGATTCGTACCGAAAATTGCTGCACTCGCACAGCTTGTACCTGGTTCTGTGCTGGGCGGAGCGATGGTGGCACTGTTCGGGATGGTCGTTTCATCCGGTATTCGCATCATTGGCAGCCAGGTCGATCTGAATCGGCATGAGAACCTGTTTATCATTGCTTGTTCCGTAGGCATGGGCTTGGGTGTCACGGTTGTGCCTGAGCTGTTCGCGGGTGCACCGGACTGGGCACAGATTATGCTGGGTAACGGAATCATTGCCGGCAGCTTTACCGCCATCTTTATGAATTTGCTATTTAATGGCCTCGGTACGAAGGCGACAGCTGCAAAAATGGCTGAGAAGCAGGCAGATGCGATTCTTGGAGAGACGGAGAAATCAGCATAAATATGTAGATGTGGTGAGGTGGTATCCGGAATGGATGCTATGTTAACTTACAAAATGAATAAGTTACGTGATGAATGAATGAAGTTAATGGCATGATTAATTCACGGAATAAATGTTATACCACCTTAACATCCGGATCGCTGCACGAGAGCAGTGATTCGGATGTTTTTGTTTTATTTTAGGAGTAAATGCTACAGATGTCTCATCTGTTTCTCTGCAAAATCCCCTACCCAAGGCAGTTTCAGCCATTTTCCCTGCAAGCTGGTGACGACCATGATAATCCAAACGACGACTCCCAGCAGTGATAATAAGGATGCGACCAGAGGTCCGAATAGAGGCAGAAATGCCGACAATACATGGCCGATCATAATAATGCCAAAGACCGTAACGGATTGAAGAGCGTGAAACAGTACAAACCGGCTGCGTTTCTCCACTGCCAGGAAGACGATTCCACCTATAAAGGTAAACAGATAACAGAGCATGCCGGCGATATTCTCATCCAGACCGCTTGAGGATTTCATGGGGGACATCCGGTCCAGCCTCCTTTGTCCTTTTTTTATACGTTATGAAGAAGGTGGACAGAACTGAACCGGGTTTAGTTAAATAGGTGCTCTAAAACCTGATGAAATATTTACTCGGATGAGAGTAGTATTAATATAGATTGTTGTAAATTTTATACTCTAAATGTATAATTTCTAAATAAGGGTATTCATATATATTACTTTTGAGGGATTTTTTAGTTTAAAATAGAGTACTCTGGGAAAGGGGATTTATATGGTCAAATTAAAAATGGAACCTTTTAATTCTATGTGGATTAGCTGCGGGAAAAATAATATTATAAGTGTTCTTATGTCAACTAATAAATTATGGGGTTACCTCCCTTCAGTATCAAGTGCTCATTATGCTAAGAGGTCATTAATTCCAAATTTGGCACTAGATACAGATTGTTCTGAATATAAGAAAAAAGGATGGTTAACCCTTCAAACTCATTTTAATTTAGATACAAATATAATAGATGAAACTCTAGATTTTGAAACACATACTGTAACAAAGGATGTACTAGAGACTATTAAAGAAAGAATATCTGAAGGATATTATATTTTTATGGAAGTAGATCGTTACTACTTTCCTGGTAGTATAGATTATTTTAAAAACCATATTCGCCATCGTACTCTTATTTATGGTTATGATGATAATGATAAATGTTTGTTTTTGATAGAGGATTGTGTTAGATTGGGGCACTCCGATCATTTTTTATTATCTTATGAAGATTTTGATACGGTTTGTAACGACGCCTTTACTTATTCCAAGGGTTCAATTGAATTATTATGTTGTAAAGTAAATAATATCGCTGAGGATGTAAGTCCTATAACAAATGATATTGAAAGTAAAATAATTACTAACCTTCAACATTATTTGAAAAATCAAAAAGTAGAGTATGACGATATATATTTTGATACATATGGAATTGTTGCTATTCAAGAGTATGCTGACTCAATTCTAGATATAGTTCCATTCATTGAGGATTATCCAATTCTTCAAGCTGTCTCAAAAATGCCAGTTGATTTGCAAAAACGAAACCTGTTAACAATAGCGTTAATTGATGAACTCGGCAAATTAAATAACAATAGTATAGAACAATTAACTATATTGTAT